>DASTFK010000491.1:0-4591 GCA_035719945.1 Nitrospira sp. | reverse complement strand
GAAAATTCACGCCGCAAGGCGGGCCGGCAATGAAGTTGTCGTGGTCGTCTCCGCTATGGCGGGCGAGACCAATCGGCTGGTCGCCCTGGCGCACGAAATCTCCGAGATGCCGGACGAGCGTGAAAAGGATGTCCTGCTGGCATCCGGTGAGCAAGTCTCCATCGCTCTATTGAGTCTTGCTCTAAAAGAGCTGGGGCAGCCGGCGCGATCCTTCTTGGGTCATCAGGTGAGGATCGAAACCGACAAGGCGTACGGCAAGGCGCGCATCAGAAACATCGATTCGACGAAAATAGTGCAGTCATTGCAGGCCGGTGAGGTGGTTGTGATTGCCGGCTTCCAGGGCGTCGATGACGACGATAATATCACCACCTTAGGGCGAGGCGGGTCGGATACCAGCGCGGTTGCCTTGGCGGCATTTCTCAATGCCGAGGCCTGCGAGATTTACACCGACGTCGAGGGTGTTTTCACGACGGACCCGGGGATCTGTCAGGATGCGAGGAAATTGGCCCGTGTCTCTTATGACGAGATGATCGAGCTGGCGAGCACCGGGGCTAAGGTGCTGGAAATTCGCTCCGTCGAGTTTGCCAAGAACTTTTCCGTTCCGGTGCATGTCCGTTCGACTTTCGCCGATGTCGAAGGGACGTGGCTAGTCAAGGAGGACGAGAGTATGGACGGCGTGTTGGTTTCCGGCGTTAGTTACGACAAGAATGAAGCGAAGATCACGCTGGTGCGCGTACCGGATCGCCCGGGGCTTGCGGCACAGATTTTTGGCCCGATTGCTGATGCCCATATCGTGGTCGACATGATTATCCAGAACGCCAGCGAAGACGGCACCACGGATTTGACTTTTACCGTGTCCAAAGCGGATCATAAAAAGGCTTTGTCCATCGTCGAACAAACGCTGCCCCTGCTGAAAGCCAAAGGAGTCAAGGTCGATACCGACATCGCCAAAGTTTCGGTGGTCGGTGTGGGGATGCGCACCCACGCGGGTGTGGCGGCCAAAATGTTTGAAGTTCTGGCGCGGGAAGGAATCAACATCGAGATGATTTCAACCTCGGAGATCAAAATTTCCGTCGTCATCGATGCCAAGTATACCGAACTGGCGGTGCGCGTGTTGCACAAAGCCTTTATCGAAAATTAGGAGCAGCTATGAAAGAATTCTCTATTTACGACACAACGCTTCGTGATGGAAGCCAGGGCGAAGGTGTGGTCTTTTCGATGGAGGACAAGGTGCGGATTGCCCAGCGCCTGGACGCTCTCGGAATCCATTACATCGAAGGTGGCTGGCCTGGTAGTAATCCGAAAGACATCCGCTTTTTCCGGCAGGTTCAGGATGCCCAACTAAAGCAGGCGAAAGTGGCTGCGTTCGGTTCGACACGGCGGCCGGGCATCGCTCCCGGATCAGACCCAAACCTCCAGGCATTGGTCGATGCCGGGGCCCCGGTTGCGACCATCTTCGGAAAATCGTGGGACTTTCACGTCACCGAGGCGCTCGAGACAACGCTCGAGGAAAACCTGGCGATGATCACGGATTCCGTTGGTTTCCTCCTTCGCCGTTTCGAAGAGGTGATCTATGATGCGGAGCATTTCTTTGATGGCTTTAAGAGAAACCGCGAATATGCTTTGAGGACCCTTCGCGCTGCCGAGGAAGGGGGCTCCCACATCCTGGTTTTGTGCGATACCAACGGCGGCACGCTCCCGCATGAGATCACCGAGATCATCCGCGAGGTCAAGCGGCATGTGAAGACGCCGCTCGGCATTCACGTCCACAACGACGCCGAGTGTGGAGTGGCAAACTCGTTGGCGGCGGTGTCGGAAGGCGTGAACCACGTCCAGGGGACGATCAATGGTTATGGCGAACGGTGCGGGAACGCGAACTTGGTCTCGATCATTCCCAACCTGGTGCTCAAGATGAAGGTCCGCTGTCTGCCGGAGGCGAATCTGAGTGAGCTGAGAGATGTGTCGCGCTTCGTTTCAGAGCTTGCGAACCGCCAGCCGTGGCAGCACCAGCCGTTCGTGGGCGATTCGGCATTTGCCCACAAGGGCGGCATCCACGTCTCTGCCGTACTCAAGCATCCAGAGACCTACGAGCACATCAATCCCGAACTTGTGGGGAATCATCGGCGCGTGCTGATCTCCGAGCTGGCCGGGCAATCCAACATCTTGTGGAAGGCCAGGGAGTACGGAATTGATCTAGAGAAGAGCACTCCCGAGACGCGCCAGATCATCGAGCAGCTCAAGCAGATGGAAGACCAGGGATTCCAATTTGAGGGAGCCGAGGCGTCCTTCGAGCTGCTGATCCAGGACGCCTTGGGAAGCAAGAAGAAGAATTTTCGGCTGGTCGGGTTTCGTGTCATCGATGAAAAAAGAAAGGAGGGCGAGGCGCCGCTCTCCGAGGCGACCATCATGGTGGAGGTCGACGGGGTCATGGAGCATGCGGCGGCCATGGGCAACGGGCCGGTCAACGCGCTTGACCAGGCACTCAGGCGGGCGTTGACCAAATTTTATCCAACGCTGAAAGACGTCGAGCTTTTGGACTATAAAGTCCGGGTGCTGACCTCGGGCGAAGGCACGGGCGCCTCGGTTCGGGTTTTGATCGAATCCGGCGATGGCCAGGATCAGTGGGGTACGGTGGGTGTTTCCCAAAATGTCATTGAAGCGAGCTGGCAAGCGCTGGTGGATAGTATCGACTATAAACTTTACAAAGATGCCCGGCGCCGGGCCAACTAATAGAAAACGAGATGGACCAATGAAGTAAAGGAGTGATCGGAGGAGCCATCCGACCAGTATTCCACTCGTCCACACTCCAACCCGGCAAGTTCTCCGCCATGTGGCAAAATATTAAAGAAGATATCCAGGTTATTTCCCAGCGCGATCCGGCATTGCGGTCGGTGTGGGAAATCGCGCTTGCTTATCCTGGGTTTCACGCGATCCTGTTGCACCGGCTGGCGCACTGGTTATGGCAGCGCCAACTCACTACCATGGCGCGCTTCGTGAGCCACATCGGCCGCTTTCTTACAGGCATCGAGATCCATCCCGGCGCGAAAATCGGCCGGCGCTTTTTTATCGACCACGGCATGGGCGTCGTTGTCGGTGAGACAACCGAAATCGGCAATGATGTGACGATCTACCAGGGTGTCACGCTCGGTGGTACGTCGACGCAGCGTATCAAGCGTCACCCGACGATCGAGGACTCGGTCACGATCTTCAGCGGCGCGGCGGTCCTTGGCCCTGTGACCGTCGGTCGCCACAGCCGGGTGGGAGCCGGCTCCGTCCTGGTGACTTCGGTGCCACCACACTCCACTGTGGTCGGCATCCCGGGCAGAGTCGTAAGGCACGAGGCGCAGCATACGCCTACGGGCAGCGCGATTATCGACCTCAACTCGGCGGATCTCCCCGACCCAATCGCCAAAGCGATCGGAAGCTTGGCCGAGTATGTTGAAAGATTGGAGAAGAAGGTCGATGAATTGAATGCCCGGCAAGGCGGCCTTGAAGAAAAAACCGCCGAGGAGAGCGAAGTTCTCAACAAAGTGAAGGAGCTGCTCAGGAATACGGGAAGCTGACTCGAAAAACTGACAAGCGATGATTTGAACGCCTGGAACTGATGGAACGGTTGGAACCGCCAAACATTTTCGTTCCAGTCGTTCCATACGTTCCACTAGTTCCAGCCGTTTAATAAGAAGACCAGTATGAGGTCGCGAACGATGAAGGTTGCGGTCGCTATGAGCGGCGGCGTCGATAGTTCCGTCGCCGCCGGCCTGCTCGTGGAGCAGGGCTACGACGTCCAGGGCGTCTCGCTGCGCCTGTGGGAAGGCGATAAACTCGGTCCCCGCAACTGCTCCGACCATCGCGGCGCCCGGGAAATCGCGGCGATGCTCGGCGTTCAACACACGCTCTTGGATCTTCGCCCACAATTCGTCGAGACCGTGGTCAGACCGTTTGCGCAGGAGTATCTCAGCGGGCGCACGCCGAATCCGTGCGTCGCCTGCAATCGTGATTTCAAGTTGGGCATGTTGCTCAACTGGGCCAAAGAGCAGGGGGCGGATTATGTCGCCACGGGCCACTATGCGCGGATTGTTAGAGAAGAAAGGGACGGGCGGGTATCTCTTTTTCGCGGCGCGGATAGCGCCAAGGATCAGTCCTATTTTCTCTTCGCGCTCGGTCACGACCAGCTGGCTCATTCGTTGTTCCCGCTCGGTGAAATGCACAAGAGCGACGTGCGAAAACAGGCGAGAAGACTAGGTCTCCCGGTCGCCGATCGTCCAGAGAGCCAAGATATCTGTTTCGGCGATTACAAGGCATTGGTTGAATCCTACGCGAGTGAGAATGAACTCATGGGCGGTGATGTGGTAGATCGGTCCGGAAATGTGCTCGGCCAACACAGTGGTATTCACGGCGTTACCATCGGGCAGCGAAAGGGGTTGGGAATTTCGGCATCTCGGCCGCTCTATGTTGTGGATATCGACGAGGAGTCGAAGCGGGTGGTAGTGGGTACGAAGGAAGAGATTGTTTGTAAGGGCCTTATTGCTGAAAATATCAACTGGATCGAATCGTCTGACGAAAACGAGATCGCGGCAGAAGTGCAGATCCG
>DASTFK010000490.1:0-6624 GCA_035719945.1 Nitrospira sp. | reverse complement strand
AAAACGCTCTGTGAAATGGCGTAAAGTTTCGCGGCAGGCGCCATAGACCGGCTGCACGACCACCGCGGCCAACGACCAGAAACTGCTTTCGGCAAAACGCAGCAGGGCGCGCGCGCCGAACAGGCCGACCGCAAGAAAAAGTGCCAGGATGAGCAACGGAACGACGCCGCTGGCAGGCGTGAAAATCTTCTCGGCCACCGCCGTCACCCAGGCCGAAGCGACAATCGGGGCAACGCCGAGCGCGAGGCCGGGAAGCACCAGCAGGATGATCCACGACCAGACTGATCTCGGCCAGCAGCCCGCCGAGCAGGGAAAACATCGAATGCTGCTTGGTGCTGGAAAGATCGTCTTCGAGATCGCCGCGGCGGGGATCGACGAACGGGCCTGTGCGCTCTTCACCTCTCGCCATGGCTCGCTGCGCGCCCTCACTCAGTCCCTACGGCAAAGCCGGGTACGATTGACCCTGCCGTTGCCGATGGGCCCATATAAGCCAGAAGAAACGATCGGGGTAGGGGGGCAGGTTCTGGCTCCGTAACCGCGTACTTACACCAGTGCAACAGCTGAACGATGAGAGCAAGTTGGCCGCCAGGTAGTCGTAGCAAATTGCAGGAGTATTTGGCGCCTGATTTTGTTGAGGAATTCGCGAACCTCGATAGTGAAACGAGCTGAGGAACAGTAACTCTAGCCGATTTTCTGTTGTTGGGAAAATTACCCAAGAGTAGGCTGCAATGTGACGCGCATCGCTCCAAAGCGCGTCTGTCAGGAGGAAGCCATGTCTGAAGTGCCTTCTTCGCTTTCCCGCAAAATACGCGTTGTTCTGGTCAGTGCATTTGGTTTGGTTCTCGCCGTCCTGGGCGGCATGGCCGTTGCCCAGCAGGACAAGTACTCTTTGCAGGTGCCGGGCGGGCTCGCGTTCTCAGAGTTCAAGGGATACGAAAGCTGGCAGCTTGTATCCACCAGTCAGAACGACAAGGCGGTCGCCGCGATCCTTGCCAATCCCGAGATGATCGAAGCCTACCTTGCCGGCATTCCAGACAACGGCAAGCCTTTCCCTGACGGCGTCAAGATGGCGAAGATCCATTGGGCTCCCAAACAACAGGCGCAATTTCCGGATACGACGGTGCCGGGTGCCCAGCTTGACGTGGACTTCATGGTGAAGGACAGCAAGCGGTTCGCGGACAGTGGCGGATGGGGATGGGCTGTGTTCAAGCATGACGCCGCGACCAATACGTTCACGCCCGGTACTGAGGCCGACGAGCCGCCGCAGGGGCACGACGCCAAGTGCGGCTTCGAGTGCCACACGGTTGTGGAATCAAGAGACTACGTTTTCACCGAGTACGGAAAGAGGTGACCGGGATACCGGGCGAGTACGGCAAACGCCTCTTCAGCGCCTGTGCCAGCGGAGTGGTTTGGTTTTTTCTCGCGCAATAATGCCTTTCGCTTCCAGGTCCAGCTGGACAGCCTTTTTCCACCAGCCCGCCTTTGCGCCTTGTGGAAACAAGTCATCAGGCAAATGGGATAGGATCGCCGTCTGGATTTCTGCCGCTGTGAAGCCCGGCGAGGTCGCTGGAAGAATCGTCAGAAAGGCCTGTTTCATGGCGCCGTATTTGTCGGCATCGACACGGTAAACACGTCCGGGACTGAGCACATTTTCGATTTCGATCTTTTGCGATTTCGTCACAGTCATGTCGGGTAAGGCCTTTTCAACGTTGGCTGGCGGTGTTGCTTTGCCGGGCGTACTTATCCGTGGCGTCTCGCCATATGATAGCAGGGGCCATTACCTTTGACCCTTGCGCTTTCGCTACCCCCCACCGCCACCCCTAACCCCTCCCCACAAGGGCAGGGCTATCGCATATGGAGGTGAGAGCTAATTTCCCCCTCTCCGTCTCGGGCTTCGCCCTCGACACCTCCCCCCCTAAAGGGGTGGAGGAAGGGCATGAACTCGCCGCGATCAGCGCCGTTCCTCACCCCCTTCCGGGCCCTCTTGTGGGGCGGGATTGGGGTGGGGGTATCTGACGGCGGTACGGCCAAAGGTCACAGCACTTGATATGATTGCCCTCGCTGCCGCGAAACGCCCGATCATCGGAGACTTCCCGCGGTTCGGTGTTCATTTCGACTTTCAACAAGCACCTCATGAAGGGTGGCCGCGAAGGGCTCAGCCAGGGTGTCGAAACCCATGTGGTCCCCAGGGAAGATAACCGGCTCGATCCCGAGTTTTTCAGCCAGCGCCATCCCCATGCTTTCGATGGGTTGTCCGGCGGACTGAGCCCCGATGCCCACGACGACAAGAGGTTTTCCGGTGCGCAACGCGTTGATATCGGGGCGATAGAGGGACAGCGGCATCATGCCGTGGGCGAGCCAGTACTCGAAATTTCCGCTGACCCGGGCAAACGTTTCGGCAGCCTCGGGCGGCATTTCGAACGCCAGCGCACCCTCACCTTGCTCGGCATTCTCAGCCAGGCCGTATCGGCGAAGAACTTTTGCATCGCGGCATCGACGCCTTCGCGGCGATAGCTATTGTAAAGCTCACGGGCGGCAGTCAGGGCTTGAGTGGGCTCGTCGAGCAGCATGATGGTGGGAGGCTCATGCGCAACGGCGATGCGCACCAAACCGGGATAGCGAACTGTCAAATTCAGTCCGATCTGGGCGCCGCCGCTGGTCCCGAACACGCAGGCTGGTCCACCGCCAAGCGCTCCGATCAGTGCCGCGGCATCGTCGGCTTGCACATCGAGTGAAAGTTCCTCGGGTTCGTCGTCAAAGGTACTGCGTGAGTTGCCGCGCGGGTCGAAGGCGACGACGGTGTAGCGATCGGCGAGGTGTTGCGAGACGTCAGCAAAGACGCCGGCATCCTGCGGGCCGCCGGGGATGATCAGGAGGACGGGCCCTGAGCCCCGAACCTCGTAGTAGAGCTCTGCGCCTTGCACTTTCAACGTGGACGATTTGGAGGGATGGTGGGTCACAGCTACGTCTCCTGGTGGCGGAAAGGTGGTGTGGTGCAGCATCGATGAATTGGTGGCCTTTCATGTGAACTAGACCGTCCAGTACCGAGCCTTGTGTAAAACTAGACCGTCTAGTACTGTCGAGTCAATTGGGAAAATAGGATTCGGGATTGGTGGCGTTATGGAGGGCTTGTTGGCTTCAGGAAAAGAACCGGTTGGGCGCGAAGAGCCGAATCGCTCAACGCGCAAGCGCATGGCGATCCTCGACGCCGCCACAGAAGTATTCCTCAGGGACGGCTATCTTGGCACAAGCATGGACGAAATCGCCGCCCTGTCAGGCGTGTCCAAGCAGACCGTCTACAAGCAATTCGCGAGCAAGGAGGCGCTGTTCATCGAGATCGTGAGCAGCTTGACCACCAAGACAGGTGACTCGGTCCATACCGAGATAGAACTCGAAGAGGGCGGAGACCTAAGCGCATACCTTCAGGATTACGCGTATCGGCAGCTCTCCGCGGTGCTGACGCCGCGCGTGATGCAGTTGCGCCGCCTGGTCATTGGCGAGGTCAGCCGCTTCCCGGAATTGGCGAAGGTTCTCTACGAGCGCGGACCGATGCGTGCGCTGACGGCGCTGGCAACGGCATTCGAACGTCTGGCCGAACGCGGTCTGCTGGCGATCGACGATCCTATGATCGCGGCTTCACAATTCAACTGGCTCATCATGTCCGCCCCTTTGAACCAGGCTATGCTGTTGGGAGACGAGGCGATTCCAACACAGGCAGAACTTCGCCGGCATGCTGCAGACGGCGTGCGCGTATTCCTCGCCGCATATGGCAAGCAATGACCGCGCCTTGGCGGAGAAAGTAGAATTGCCTGTCGAAATCCGTCATCTTCGATAGGTTGTTGCGGCTATCAATCGGCAGCTTCGGCGTGCAGCTGAAGCGCTGGCCAAGCAAACCGCTGCACTTTCGGAAACCGCAGCGGAGTGCAGGCTTGAAATATGCCGCTACTGCGAGGATTTGCGATGACCGACGCCACGATCAAGACGCTTCGCAAGATGGTTATCGACACCAAGGAAGAACTGACCAATGCCCGCTACCATCTCGACGGGCTGGATCTGATCTTCGAGAGCCTGCCGGACAAGCGGGTGGCTGGAGCGTGCATGAGTATATTCAGCACCGCCGACAAGAAGCTGGAAGCCGTGGACGACATGCTGGACGATCTCTACCGCCATATTTCGTCGCTTGAGCGGGAACTCGCGGAAGCCGCGCGCGACGACGAGGCAGACGACTGAAGGATGATGCCAAAGGGCGCCTGATCGTCAGTCTTCCAATACCCCACCCCTGACCGCTTCCCACCAGGGAACCGGGGGAGAGGTGGCGAGCGCAGCGAGCCGGTGAGGGGGCTGTCATCCATGTGCGATAGCCCTCGTATCACCGGCGATCGGACCGGCGAAAGCACCGGCCGCACCTCTCGTAAAGGCGGCGCAAGCCGGGCGTTCGTCGAACGATGCGCCCCGTATCGCTTTCAGCCAGATTCTGCCGGATGAGAAAAAGGAATGTGCCATCGTCTTCCTCAATGCCGCCATCGCCGGGCAACACGACCTTCACGGGTCGAAGCAGCCGTAGCGGGCCGCCGGGATCGATCGCAAGCGTGCGGATGTAAAAGGACGTCGTGAGGTCATCCGCTGCTTCCACTTCCGGGGAGGGCGCGGCGACGATTGTGAGATCTTCTACGGAGGACGGCGCGGAGACGATCGAAAGATCGTCGTATTCGCCAATCCAGTCCGCGTGCCGATGTTTGCGCATCAGAGCGGCCTGCCTGGCGAGCGGCTTGACGCGGCGGACGAACCGGTTGCCGTTGGTCAGCGCAGTGCCGATGCGCTCTCTGAGCGCCCTGGACACGCGCGGATAGTCCGGCTTGGGGCGATGCATCGCCATGATCCAGTACACGTGGGGGTTGTGCTCGCGCACGATCTCGACGGCCTCGACCTCGTCCGCCGGGATCATTTCGAGGGCGGTGGCGCCGATTAAACCACGCTGCTCCTGTTCGGTTGCGCATCCAGCCACGGACACGGCCAGAACCGAAACGAGGCTCAAGGCAACTCTCTTGGGTTTCATAATTTTCCTCCTTGCACGACCGAATGCCGGCTTGCGGCGCATCTTGCGTAGGTCGGGTCAACCTGGCGGACGCATCGGTCCAAGCGCAATTCCAGGAGAAGCGGGAGCCGGTGCTCCGTCCGGAATTGCATCAAAACAAGGAGTTGGAGCGGTTCTTCGACCTGTGGAAGCGAGAACCGCTCCAGTCCGACGTCAGGTTGGACCGACGCCAATTCCTGTCATGGACGCTATACCGGGTAGGACAGGATGGCGTTGTCCCAGTTGCACCGATTGCCGGAGCGAGAGGGACGACCCCTATGATCCTCCTCCAAGGGGATCGCCCCGGTCATTTCGAGGGAGGACGGCCCCGGCAGACGCCCGTCTACCGGGACCGTCCCGCCCCCCTTATTGGTCAGGCGATGAAATCGACGTCGATGGCCTGGTAGAAGGCGTACCAGGTGTCGGCCACTTCCCAGACCGCCAGGATGACGTGGTAGCCGCTTTTGTTCGGCAGTGTTATCGGGTGCTGTGTCGGATTTGACGGCATGAGCTGCCCGGTCTGTGTCCAAAACGGTCGGTGTTGCAGGAGATAGGTTGCAAATGGCGTGGGCTCAAACTGGGCTCTCGACAGGACTGCGTTTGGATTCCAGCCATCCCTGGTGATGAAGTAATTCCAACGCCGGGTCAGGTGGGTGGCCGTATAATCCCAGCGAATATTGAGCTGCTCGCCGCTACGGACAGGGTTCCTTGCCCAATGGGTGCCAGGCTGGTTGAGGATGGCGCGTTGATCGGTGTGGCCACCGCTTGCGATGAGTCCGTCGGCAGGTGGAGCGCGGTTTGGGATGTCGTCAGGCGCGAAGGAATCCTGCAAGTTTCCCTCGGTTGCGGGGAAGAACTTGCCACCTTCCAATTCAACTGCCTGCCAGTGTGGAAGCTGGCCGCTGTCAACCAGAATCTGTGCGCGAGACCGTGGCGATGTAACCAGGCCATGCCGGGTATCAGACATTATTACCTCCTAATGGTTAAAGTTGGTCTTTCCTGTTGGGCAATCCTTGCCGGCAATCACCGGTTGAAGTCTTGCCACACAGCTACCACAACTAAAGAGGGTAAATCTACCAACCGTATACAACCTGAAATAGCAAAATGAACAATGTTGCTTGTTGAAGCGATGGGCGCCGGCGATCGCCATGAGGAGGGGATGCAAGGCAGTGCTCAAGCTGACGACAACGGTGGCCACGGCGACCGGATTGCCATCCCGTCAAACCAGTAAGCGGCCGATTAAATTTTCGAGCTGGCAGCGATGTGAAAGCCTGTGATCAGTAGCAGGGGTAACAACGGACAGCCGTCATTCGCCTATTCTCACCATGACCTTGCGCCCATCCGACAAAGTGCCTGTGCCCGTGCCGGTCGGCGGCTGACGCCGCGACAGCGAAAAGGCGAAACGGGCGGAAATCCGTCCGCAAACGATCGATCCCTCTCCCATTGAAAAGGTCAGGTTGGCGGTCGTCGTCCCCTCGCAGGCGCTGCCGGTATTGGTGCGTCCGCGGATCGTTCCGCGCCTTGTCAGCGTGTTGACCGAAGCAGTGCCG
>DASTFK010000489.1:0-2816 GCA_035719945.1 Nitrospira sp. | reverse complement strand
CGAAATTGGAGGTCAGCCCCATGAGCCGCAGCCCGGCCTCCACGAAGTAGGCTTGCTCGGTGACCGTGAACCCGGTTTGCGTGATGCGTTCGAGCCGCTCCGAAATCCCGCGTGGACTGATCCGGTGCCGTTCGCGCAGTTCTTGATAGAACGCCCCTTCTGCCTCCGGAGTGAAGTCCAACGCGTCCGCCAGCTCGCCGCTGATGCCGTCCGCATGGCCAATCGCCTTGTTACGGATCTGCTCCAATAACGCCGGTGAGCGCGCCGCGCCCGAAAGGGCGAACCGTTCATGAACGAGATCCCGAATGAGCGCCTGCTGTTCGGCCGCGATCATTTCTTCGGCCTCTTCTTTGGTGATTTTGTCGACGGTCAAGGTCGTCGCCACGGACGGCATCAAGCGGTCCTTCAACCATCGACTGGCCGCATGGTACCAATGGGGCAGCAGCGTCTTGCCCAATAGGGGCAGGCCGAAGAACCAGCCGAGGGCTTCCACCATGACATAGGGCGTGATGACGTTTTCCTTCAGGTCGTGCAGGAGCTGGTGTACGGCGTCGCTGAGCCGCGCCGCCGCCTTGTGCTGCTCGGCGCGGACGCCATGGTAGCTGCGAGGTACTTCACGAACCTGGTTCTTCGGTTTCAGGAGGACCGGACAATGAGTGACCGTATGATGCGTACTGAAGGCTTGATAGTCCAGCGGCACTCCGAAAAACCCGGCGAGTCCCAACGTTTCATACCCGCCACAATGCTCGAGATGCCGGCGAAACACCTCCGACCGGACGTCGATACAACATACGATCTGAGCAAGCGGTCTCGACTGACTCCCCTCGTCGACCGGCGGTGTACGGGCTGCGTCTGGGCGGGCTCCCGCCGCGAGGTCGGTCAGGATCTGCCGCCGGTGGCCCGTTTCAAAGGCTTCGAGCCAACGGGGCGCCTGCCGTGAGACCGGAAATTCCATGAGCCACTGAAGAACCGTTCGAACATCCGACTGAGGGGTCGCCTCAATGGCGGCGGGATCAATCGAAAGGGCTCGTGCGAGACGAAAAAGAGATCGCGCCGCGCTGGCAAGGCTGTCCCGGATTTCCTGATCGAGGCGGATGCTGTGCTGCTGCCGGCCCAGGTCCTCCCAGGCCGAAGGATCGTGCCTTCGATTGGAACGGGAAAGACGCCGAGCCGCCTTGGCGGCAGGTTCCGGCAAACGCCCGTCCACCCATTCGCGTCGTACCCAATAGGCGTATGGATGCCTGTCCATGTGGTCTCGAATGTGTTGATAGTTTTCATCGATGCCGAGCCGATCACGGCAGATGTTGGCCGTAAGCTCACGCTCGTAAAAGAGACGGACGGCAAGGTATTTCACGAGGTCGATGGGAAACTGCTGTTGCCAGGGAAATGCGCTCTGGTGAGCGCGCCATTTGATATAGCCGGTCCAACCGGGCATGGCGGCCAGATGCAGCGAGAGATACTCTTCCCACGCGGGCTTGGGAATCGAGAGCCTGGTCAAACTGTCCAACACCGCATCTTCCGGGCGATACGGGAGCGCGCCGATCTTTTTCGCGGCCTCCTGGATACCGATCAAAGCCAGGGTCATGTCATGCTGGGCAAGAGACTTCCATGCTCGGTAGAATGTTTGCTCCCGGTGAGGCATGGACCAGCTCGCTTCGCCTTCGTCCAGGTACGCACTGCACCACTTGACCATCTCACGGTTGATGGTCTCGACGATCCGCGTCCCGACAGTCCGGTCGCACCAGGTGGCCAGCGTTTCGCTGGAAAGCAACTCCAGAAGAGGCCGCGACGTGAACGGCGTGGGGCCGACCATATCGTGAATGCCCACGGTCGTTTGGAGCCAGGACGCAATGCTCGAGCATGCGCTGGCGTCGTCATCGCCCATGGTAGGGCTGTCGTACGGAGGCGGTTCCGTAATGCCATGGATCATGGAGGCGTAGAGGACATCGAGATGGGACATGGACCGTCCGGCAAACGTGACTGCTTTATCGCTCGCCAGCTGCTCAAGAACCGTCAGCAGATCTTCCGCGCGAATGCGCCCACTCTTGACATAGCTCCGGAAGATGTCGTGGTCGAGGTACGCCCGTCCGCCGAATAAGAGCGCACCACGTTCCACAGCTTGATCGAACGGCAGTGCTTCCAACCCGTGGAGCGGATTGTGATGGATGAAGGTGCGCATCGGCCAATATTGCGAGATGACTTCGCCGGCCAGCTCCACGTAGGAGCGTAGCTCCATCCGCTCTGCGTCGGTAAATTTCTGAGGGTCCTGCGCCGTCATCACGATTTGTCCTTTACGGACGATCCGTTTTCACCCACCGCCCCGAAGGGACGTCTCACCCAACCCACCCTAAGCCTGCCGGGACAGGTCTTTGTCCCAGGGACGTCTTCTTTCCCGTCCTCGGGCGCGAGCGAGGGCCTGAAGGACACTTTCCACATAGAGTCCGTTTAGAAACGCAACGTACAGTCGGGCGTAGATCGTGCCGACCTGGTCTGGAAGCGGCAATCGCATGCCGTGGGCCTTGCCATACAAGATGACCCACACCAGGACGATGAGAAGGGCGGAGACAGCCACGAACGCATCGAACAGGGTCGGGTGCCAGGCCGCTGCTTGAAAGTAGGCGGCGGCTTCACCGGGCGCCGGATAGAGAAAATGGGTGAAGGACTCGCCGGCCCACAAGTACGTCAATCCGACAACGCTCAACGTTGCGACCATCGTGGCGGACACCTTCCACGACGCGACGGCCTCAAGACGATACAGACTAAAGATTGCTTGGGCAGAGGTGACCCATGCAAAGAACAGAAAAATAACCGTGCCT
>DASTFK010000488.1:0-5145 GCA_035719945.1 Nitrospira sp. | reverse complement strand
CGTGATAAATCAGCACGAACTCACGGAAGTCGGGACCGGTGCCGTTCTTGATGATGGTCTGCCAGCCGCTCGTGGCCGGCGTGGGATCGCCCGAACCCAAGGGCTCCAGATAGCTCGAGCCGCGCGGTTCCACCACGAATGCGCCGAAGAGTCCCATGACCGTCAGCTCGCGATCGTTACTGAAGGTGTGGAACTGTCGGACGCCCTCCTGCGTGCTCGGATGGATATACCATTCATACTCGCCGGTCTTGTCCTTGGCGACGATGGTATCAGGGTTGGTTGTCGTCGCCGCAGCGCCGGTGGCGCTCACGACCATGGCGGAGCCGTGGATGTGGAGGCTGACGTCCTCGCCGCCTTCCAGCTTGTTGCTGAGCTTCACCTTGACGCAATCGCCCTGGTTACCACGGATGACCAGCGGCTGGATCCACTGCGCCTGCACGCCTGGGATCACGGCACCGGGGTCATGGCCTTCCTTGTCACGGGATTCCTTATTCGTGTTTTCTTCCTCGCGAACCTTATCGAGATTCTCCTCCAGCACGTACATGTAGCCCGGATAGAAATCGAGCCACTGATTGAGCGTGATCTCGACGTTGATGGCCGACACGTTGTACTGCTTCACCGGTGCCGTGGCCGGGCACTTGCCGCCGCCCGTCATGGCGACCGGCTCGACTCGCGGATCGGACACGAGCAGCATGTCCTGCCCGCCTGCGCCATACTGGTGCATCATGGCGGAGGTGTTGTACATGCCGGTATTGACGCCTTGTACCTGCGGATCATGGGACATGTGTTCCATGATCCGCTGGTGCTGCTGCTCGACCATCGCGGCACGCTCGCCGTTACCGGACATCGTGTCCTCAACGATCGTCTGCCCCTTGAGCTGCTCCGCCCAAGCGGGAAGCTGGTGATTGATGGCCCCATGGGACGGTGTGTTCTCGGCGGATGCGAGCGGAGCCCAGAGTAGGGCCGCAGCTGCCAACACGCCGAGCGTGCAGGTGGGTCGGTGGACCCATGTGAGATGGGACAACATGGACTGGCCTCCTTACAAATGAATGAGTGGACTAACAGGACCACGTGTAAATTGCCGGTAAAGAACCTTCATAGAAAAAGGGCCGATCAAAAGAAGACCGAGTAAGAGACGAAAATCCCTCGCAGAAGCTTTGGTGATGCCCGCGAGGGAGTTGGAAAGATACTCAAGTTTCTATGGGGTGTCAATCCCCTTGATCCCGTTGGTGTTCTACAACAAAGTCGTCTGACAGCGGTATGAAAACACCGGGCTCCAGCTGAGTCTTTCGCCCCAGGTCGCAGGCCTTCTTCTCCCCTCCTTCCCCGTCCGTTTATGCGATAATTGTTTCTATGGTCTTCAAGCGCTGGCTTGTCGGCGGTCCTCTCAAGACCGCGCAGGCAGAATACGAACGCCTCTCCAAGAGTCTCGCGCTCGCGATTTTTTCTTCAAATTCAATTTCTTCGGTTGCATACGCGACGGAGGAAATCCTACTGGTTCTTATCCTCGCTGGTACGGCAGCACTGGCGTGGTCCATCCCCGTCAGCCTGTCCATTCTGTTTCTGGTCATCGTATTGACCATATCGTACCGCCAAATCATTTATGAGTATCCGGAGGGCGGCGGCGCCTACATTGTAGCGCGCTCCAATCTTGGCGAGATGCCTGCGTTGATCGCGGCCGCGGCGCTCATGATCGACTATGTGCTCACCGTAGCCGTGAGCGTCGCGGCCGGAGTGGCCGCAATCACTTCGGCGGTCCCGGCGTGGTTCGGCCACCGGACAGCGTTGGGACTGCTGTTCATCCTCTTCATTGTGGTCGTGAATCTCCGTGGGGCGCGTGAATCGGGCAAGTTTTTCGCGGTGCCCACATATATGGCCATCGGAGCCTTGGGAATCATGGTCGTGGCGGGCACCTATCGATCCCTGTCGAGCGCCAGCATCTTGCTTCCTCCGGTCACTCCAGCCGGACTGAATAGCGGAACCGAAGCTTTGACGCTGTTTCTTATCTTGCGTGCCTTTGCAGCGGGTTGTGCGGCGGTCACCGGCATGGAAGTGATCTCGAACGGCGTCAAAGCCTTTCGTCCCCCGGAATCCGGGAATGCCGCCACCACCATGGTGTGGATGTCCGTCATCCTTGGCTCGCTGTTCATGGGCATCAGCTTGATGGCCTACCATTACGGCATCATCCCGAAGGAAGATGAGACCGTGGTCTCACAACTGGCCCGCCTGACCTTCGGGACCGGTATTGTCTATTACGTGATCCAAGTGGGGACCATGATGTTACTCGTGCTGGCGGCCAACAGCGCATTCGCCGGCTTCCCCCATTTGGCATCTATTCTGGCGAGGGACGGATTTATGCCCCATCAGATGTCTACGTTCGGCGATCGCCTGGTCTTTTCCAACGGCATCATTATTTTAGGATTCTTTGCCTGTCTTCTGCTCGTGATCTTCCAAGGCGACACACACGCCCTCATTCCCTTGTATGCCATCGGCGTCTTCGTGTCGTTTTCATTGTCCCAGACAGGGATGGTCCGTCGATGGCTGATGAAGAAGGGATTGCATTGGCGGAAGAAACTGATCGTCAACGGGATCGGCGCCATTACGACGGGCATCGCCACAACCATCATCGCTGTGACCAAATTCATGCAAGGGGCCTGGATTGTCTTTCTGCTCGTCGCAGCTCTCATCATGATGTTCCGGGCCATACGCTCCCACTACA
This sequence comes from Nitrospira sp., assembly GCA_035719945.1. Taxonomy (GTDB): domain Bacteria; phylum Nitrospirota; class Nitrospiria; order Nitrospirales; family Nitrospiraceae; genus Nitrospira_C. The sequence goes on along the minus strand of DASTFK010000488.1, from coordinate 2,426 downwards.
AGGCCGCCGCCGAGCAAGTCCAACTGACGCGGGACGCCCGTCCACCGCGCCCGCGCCGCAACCTCATCCTCATTCCCATTGGCGCGGTCAACAAGGCGGTCGTGCGAGCCGTCGATTACGCGAGAAGCCGGGGAGGCGAAGTGCGTGCGGTGCTCATCGATGTCGACAAGGAAGAAACGGCCCTTGTGGAAATGAAATGGGCGCAATGGGGCTGCGGCGTTCCGTTGATCGTGTTGCCCTCTCCCTACAGGTCGATCCTAGGAGCCCTCTTGGACTATGTGGAAGAGAACCTCGACAAAGATCCGGAATGCTGGATTACCGTGGTCTTGCCGGAGATTCTGCCGGCCCGCTGGTGGCAGAATATTTTGCACAATCAACGGGCGTTGCTGCTCAAAGGCGCCCTCTTGTTCAAAGATCGCGTCGTGTTGACCGACGTCCCCTTCCACCTGACGAGGTAATCATGAGCCAACAACCATACGGTGTGAGGCGTCTTGGGCGTTGGACTTCCTATGTGGCCCTGTGCGGGAGCGTGTTCATGGCCAGTGCGCCGGCGCACGCCTTTACGATCATGGAACCTGCCCCAGGGGCGAAGCTGGCGGCCGGACAAACGGTGACCGCTCACGTGGACCTCGGAAACGACATCGGCATCGTCAAGGTCCGGTATTATTGGTACCGAGAGCAGGACGAAACTCTCGTTCAGCAGGATGAAACCGACTCCGGACCGTCGAAGTCCGGTGCCAAAATCTCGATGGACAAGTTCCTTCAAAAGGACAGCGTGGTTGGCGGTTCCGTGGTCTCGCTGCCGGTGCTCGTCTCAACCGGGGACATGGACCCGGCCTTCGGCGGTCCTCTCAAGATTCCCGCGGACGCCATCGGACCGATGCGATTGCTCGCTGTGGCCGATATCTCGCGCGGCCGGCTCGGCACCAGAAACGTTTTCGACGAGATCACCGTCAATATCGAACCCAAAGCTGAGCTTCAATCCATTGATTTTGAAACGGACAAACCCTTGCTGCTCGGACGGGAAGGTCAATCCGCCACTTACGGCCAGGTGGACGTCCTCGGCAAGATCTTCGAACTTCCCGTCGTCGGCGATTTTGCCGACGGCGTGTCGAGACCGCTCACAGCCCCGTCATCCGGGACCAGCTATCACTCGTCCAATGACAAGGTCATCCAGGTCCTCTCGGACGGCATGCTCAAAATCGTCGGGAATGGGAAAACCGCGCTGACGGTGAAGAACCGGGGAAAAGAGGCATCGTTGGACGTCCACGTGGCGGTGGGTGATGAACCCAACGAGCCGCCGGTTGCGGTGGCAGGGGCCGACCGCACGGTGAAGTCGGGCGCGAAGGTGGAGTTGAACGGCTTGGGCAGCCACGACCCTGAAGGCGAAGCGCTGTTTTATACCTGGAGCCAGGTCCGGGGAGCGAAAGTGCCGCTCTTGGACCTCAACATGCCGAAGGCCTCCTTCCTCGCACCATCTGTCTCAGAACCGAAACTCTTCCGCTTCAGACTGCGGGTGACGGATAAAAAGGGGGCGGACAGCATGCCGGCGTTCGTGGACGTGACCGTGGAGCCGTAATCGGTCTCATCCACGTCCCGCTGCAAACTCCCGCTCGAAGCCCGGCAAGATGGCTTTGAAGAACGCGTTTTGGATGAGGCCGATGACGATCTGGATAATCTCGGTCTGAGGCCGGTTCGTCCGTCCCGATACCTCCGCCTTGGTGGCGACTTCGTCACGGGGAATGTTTTCAAGCAAGGTCGAGAGATCTTCGATCGCCCCCTCCCGCACCTTATCCAGCGCATTCTTTTCCCGATCCTGCGCCGGATCGTAGACATTCAACTTCCTGACCAACGGCTTCACATAGCCTCTGATCGAACCGTCATCGAGTCTGATCTCTGAGTAGCACGAAAACAGTCCTCCCACGACATCAAACTTGCCATAAGCCCGTAACAGATTATTCATTGACCGGATTTGCGTCCCGGCAATCTTGATTTTGAGCTCAATCTCGGGCGAGTCCTCTGGCGGACGCAGAATGGCGGAGATCCGTGTTTCGCCCGTCCCCATGAATTTTCCATGGATAGCCATCGACGCCGGCCCCTCGCGCAACTGGTTGCTGTAATGCTCCAGCGTGACGTCGGCATCCGTGAGGTAGACCCGGTACTCCGGCGTCGCGGCCTGATTGACAAACCCCAGCTCGCCGCCGTCAATTCGGATCTGCTCGACGCGCACGAGGGTGTCTTCGTTCGCATTGATGGACTGCGCGGTGTTGACCGTCGCCTTCGCTCTTTCGGCTTCTAACCGTTTCGTGTGCGCGGCATGCACATAGTCCATATGCAGATCGTCGATGGTGAGATACTTCAAGTTCACGACCTTTACCGAGGGAGCATACTCAACCGACCCTTCCGCCGATACCACGCCGCGGCTG
>DASTFK010000487.1:0-3018 GCA_035719945.1 Nitrospira sp. | reverse complement strand
CGAAACAGAAATGGCGGCGGAGCGACGCCTCCTTCCAGCCCCTTATTAATGGCATTCCAGCTTTTCCCATCATCTTCGCTGCGAAATGCGCCGGCATTGGTCCCGGCATAGAGCGAACCATTGGATGACTCGACGAGCACCTGTACGGCCATGCTGGTCAAGCCATTGTTCAGCGGAACCCATTGCCGCCCCTTGTCCGTGGTTTTGAAGATCCCGTGGCCCGTGGCGACAAACAGCCCTCGGCTGTTGAACACGATCCCTCGTATGGAATCATTCGGCAACGCGCGGCTGATCGGACGCCAAGTCGTGCCGCCGTCATTGCTTCGAAAGACTCCACCATCGAACGTTCCGGCGTAAATGCCGCCTTCGGGATCGATGGTCAGGACACGGATGAAATTCTCGATCATCCCTTCGTGATCTTTCAATCCATGGGGCAAACGCACCCAGCCGCTGGAATTGGCCTTGAAGCGTAGGACACCCTTGCCGGAAGTTCCAGCGTCCAACGTGCCGTCGGCCGATTGCGCCAGCGCATGAACGAGGATCTCATCGAGGCCGCTGGTCACCACCGTCCATCGGCCATCGGCCCGATTTAACCGGTACGCGCCGTCGGCGGTCCCCGCGTACATCTGATCGCCGACGGCCAGCAAAGTCTTCACTTCCTTGCGCTTGAGCCCGGCATTTACGGATTGCCAGGTCTTGCCCTGATCCGTGGTTCGAAACACTCCCTCACGAAACGTGCCCACATACACTGTTCCGTCTTTTGCCGTCGCCAGGGACAAGATGAACGGGTCGCTCACGCCTTCACCGGATTTCATCCAGGTCGTGCCGCGGTCTTCGCTGCGAAACAGGCCGAATCCGAAGGACCCTGCGTAGAGCACATCCGTCCCCGCCACTGTCAGGGCCTGAATGCTGGCGGCCTGCGGATCAAACGGACCGGGTTGGCCGGACGCCGGACAGGTCGGCGACAGCAAGAGCAACGTCATGACCGCCGTAACCACTTGTCTCGTCATGGGACTATCCTATCGAACTCGATGGCCTGCTGTCCTGATCGGTAAATCGGGATCCAGAGGAAGGTCCACATTGGTGGGGTGACCGCGACCGAAAAGCCGGGCGCCAAGGATGCCGATCTCGTACAGGACCATCAATGGAACGGCCATCAGCATCATGGTAAAGAGCGTGGCATCCGGCGTGATGATGGCCGAGATGATCAAGGCGCTGAGAATGGCATGTTTGCGATATTTGGCGAGTTGCTGCGCGGACACCACCCCGACGCGCGCCAAGATAGTGAGCACCAGCGGCAATTCGAACGCACACCCGAACGTCAGCAGAAACTTGACGTTGAAATCGATGTACGTGCCGACGCTCAGCTCGGGCGTGATGTCCCGATCCATGCCGAAGCTGACGAAGAAATCGATGACGAGCGGTAGGATGACGAGATTACAGAACAGCAGTCCCAGACCGAAGAGCGTCCCGGCAAGCAGGATCAGCGGAATGCCCCAGCGCTGCTCCCTGGGGAGCAGCGCCGGTTGCACAAACTTCCAGAACTGATAGAACACGACCGGCAGGCTGACCAGCACCGCCGCAAGAAACGATACTTTGATCGAGGCGAATAGCGCTTCCGTCGGGCCGTAGAACACCAGAGAATTGGGGAAGGGACGATTCAACCACGCCACCATCTCGGCCGAATAGGCGAAGGCGACCATCAGCGACACGAGCAGCGTGGCTCCGATGATAATCAAGCGCCGTTTGATGGTCTGAATATGTGCGGCCAGCGGATTGATGATCGGCGGCATGAACGGCGTTCCGGTTACGGCCAGTCGGGCCCACAATGACGCTCCTCAGTGGGCGGTGGCGTGCGAATCGTGATCGCGATAAATGCGGATCAACTCCGCCATCTTGTCTTTCTTCGCGAGTTTCTCTTTTTGCATCTGCTTCTTGGTCAATTCTTCCGTCGGCGTCAACACATGGCGTCTTTGCAACTCATTCAATTCCAGGTCCAGGCGATGGTGGGACTCTTCCAGTTCGCGGAATTCTGTGTTCGATTGGCGGAGCCGCTCCACGATCACATTGTCCGTCAGCATTGTTGTACCTCCTGGTTGAGTGACTACTGCAGTGGCTGGTGTCCTTCCTCGTCATGGCACACCGGCGAGCCGGCAGGCTTGACGACAATCGGGTCCAACTCCATGAGCACAGCATCTTCCTCTGGATTGGCATAATACTTCGGCCGAATGGCTGTTTGAGAAAAGCCGAACCCCTCGTACAGCCGTTGAGCGGCCTGGTTCGAGGCCCGGACTTCAAGAACCGCACGATGGGCGGATTGAGATATACCGGTCTGTAATGCGGTGGAAACCAGGGATCTGGCGATCCCGCGATGCCGCATCGACTCGATGACCGCCAGGTTCATCAGCCGGACTTCCTCGAAGACGATCCAATAACAAAGATACCCGACTATCGCCTCAGCCGAGATCTCGGTTTTCCCCTCGTGCCTGGCCACCAGAAAATGCGCGAAGGGGTTACCGCTCAGCTCTGCTTCCAGCATTTTGCGCGTCCACGGTGCCGAGAAGCAAGCTTCTTCTATTTTTAAAATTTCTGAAAGAGATCCAAGGGTTGCGGGTACTATGGTCCAATCGCACGCCGTCATGCCTTCCGCCTGGGGGGAGCCGGCTTCCTGTCCAGACGGCTGTTGAGCTTTCGCGCGACCTTTTCCTGCCGCCTTGCCACCGGTGAGATTCCTCCGGATTGTTCATACTTGAGTTCAGCTTCAGGGCGCTGAATGTACAACGGACTGATTCCCAGCCCGGCCCGCTCGCCGCGAGACAGCCGCAGCAGTCCCGCCAAGCCGACCGACACAGCCGATGGTCTCATCTGCTCGGCGGCTTCCGTGATGACGGCGGTGCCGACCGCTGCATTGATGGCCGCCTTCTCCGTCTCCCATCCTTCACCATACCCGATCACCGATCCGCTGAGTTGTTTTCCCAACGCTTCGGCGGTGCCGACCTGCTCCGGCACGAGCCGCTC
>DASTFK010000486.1:0-4000 GCA_035719945.1 Nitrospira sp. | reverse complement strand
GGGCAGCCAATCAGTACCAGTTGGGCAGCCTGATGGCCGCTGTCGACCGCACCCCCCCAATGGACGAGGGGGCGGCATTCCTCGCCTCAGCCGATGCCACGCGACCAGAGGTCAGTACCTCCATTGGACTGCCTTTGATTCCTGACATTCAGGTCGGCTACCTCCTCGCCGCTGCCATGCTGTTGTGCGGTGTTTTCTTTGGAGGCCTCGTCCTGTCTGCGGCATCGCGAGAAGCGAAAGCGCTCGCAGAATCAAGACGAAACGCCGGCAGATGGGTCTACCGCATGGCAGCGTAATAGGCCGGAAAGATCTTCTGCGGGCCACGGATCTGTGGCCCGCAGAAGAGAGTTATTGCATTGTCCCCCTTTCCTTCCTCCGCCCTTTCTCGCGGATAACCCCATCCTCCCAAAAAGGGCGCTCAGACTGGGTTCGAGGCTCCGTCTGGAAACTTAGGATGCGACGAGTCTATGCTAGCCAGGCCGGAGCGATCACCTAAGGAGCATCCTATGAAGGGTCACCCGTGGCTAAGCTCCGTCATCCAATTGACGGTGTGTGTGATGGTGGCGGGAGCGGCTGGAGTGGTCACGCCCGTGGTCAAATCGACCTGTATGATCTCCTGGGATCTGGGCGAGGATGATACGCGAATTACCGAATACCGCATTACCGTCTGGATGGTAAACGGACAGCGAGCTCCCCAGAAGACCACGCATGTCGTCAAAGCTCCGACGACGCAAGTCTCCTGCAAAGAGGTCGGAGCGAACAAGCTCGGCAATTGGCAGGCGACGGTTCAGGCGTGCCTCAATGATGGTACGTGTAGTCAGGCGAGCAAACCCCTGTCGTTCAAAGTGGCCGAAAAGTAAACAAGTATAGGTCGACTCCTGAGTCCTTACGTCGGCCTTCCAGCCCGTTCACAGCCTGTACAAATCTCAAAAATCGTTACGTGATCCGTCGGTCCTTGTGTAGAGTAGGCCCATGCAGGGCTATCCGCTAGCGCCAGAGGTCTCGCGTCCTCCCACGCTCAATCGCTTCCGGCGTCACCCCCGCGTCCGCATCGAGACACCGTTTGCATGCGCGCTCTCACCGCTCCGGTCTCGACGTTGGCTGAGAAGGCCTCCGCCGAATCTGGGCTTGGTATACGATCTCTCGGTGCGCGGTGCGCGTGTGAGCACGGAGGCGCCGTTTAAGCCAGGGGACGAGGTGACGGTGAGTCTGCGGCTACCCAGGCAAATCCGTTCGGCTGAGATCGCCGTGGCGACCATCCGTTGGACAAAAGACCAGTTTTACGGACTGGCGTTTCGCCGCCTATCCTTCGATGCCCATGACCGGCTGAAGAAATTCGTTTCAATTGCATCACGATCGATGAGGTAGCCTGATGGAGGAGGTTGAACGACAACGCCAGGTGGGGGTAGAGCTACGCCGGTATCCGCGGTATCGAGTATCGGCTCCATTCCCCTGTGCGTTTTCCCTCTTAGGTTTGAAGCGCTGGACCGCTGTCGACCGCAACGGCCTGGGCGTTGTCCTCGATGTCTCGCTGAGAGGTGCGAAGGTCATGAGCACAGCGGTGATGAAGCCGGGAGACCACCTGGCCGTGAGCTTCCGAATGCCTGACCACGTGACGGCGCTGCAGCTGGATGCGAGGGTCAGGTGGATCAAGGATCAGCTCTTCGGACTGGAGTTCGTCTCGATGCCTCTTTCGGTCGAAACTCGCCTCAAGAAGTTCCTTGCCCGCTCATCGCCGCTGTCCGCCTGACGCCACGACGCCTTCGCCCGCAGCGTCCGCACACTGAAATCGACACGTCCGTTTAGTTGAGAATCGACTCGAGGGCAGAGGAGGGGAAGGATCCCGACGGAATGCCGGGATCCTTACTTGATCGCAACCGCTTTCACTTCTTTGAAGGTCGTCAGGCCCTGCAAGCACTTCTGGATGCCGTCCTGCATGAGGGTCGTCATTCCGTCTTCGATGGCGGCTTTGACCATTTCTTCCGTCTTGGCTTTCGTCTGAATCAGCCGCTTCAGCTTGTCGGTCCCTAAGCACAATTCGTGCAGAGCCACTCGGCCTTTGAATCCAGTCCGGTTGCAGGTCTCACAGCCTTTTCCGCGCGAGAGTCGGAAGGCATTGTCCAGCGGGATGCCGAGCTTGTCCCACCCGTCCGGCCCGTAGCCTTGGCGGATTTCCTCATATTCTTCCTTTGTCCCCACATACTGCTCCTTGCAGTCCTTGCAGACCCTGCGCGCCAGGCGCTGGGCCATCACGCCGAGCATGGCATCGGCGAAGCTGAAGGAATCGCAGCCCAGGTCCAGCAGGCGGGTCACGGTTTCCACCGCGCTATTGGTGTGCAGGGTGCTCAGCACGAGGTGGCCGGTAAGCGAGGCTTCAATGCCAATTTCGGCCGTTTCTTTATCGCGCATTTCTCCCACCATGATCACGTCCGGGTCGGCGCGGAGAAATGCACGCATGGCCTTCGCGAAGGTGAAATCGATCTTGGGCTGTACCTGGACTTGTCTGAGCCCATATTGGGTGATTTCGACCGGATCTTCCGCCGTCCAGATCTTGATGTCGGGTGTGTTGATGAATCCCAGGACCGAATGTAGCGTCGTCGTTTTTCCGGAACCGGTCGGGCCGACGCAGAGAATGATGCCGTACGGCTTCTCGGCAATATCCTTGATCGCCTTCAGATTGCGATCGGAAAAGCCCATCTTGTCAAGCGGCAATGGTTCGCTCGCCGCGAGAATACGCATCACTACGTCTTCGTTGTAGCCGGCGGTCGGAATCGTCGCGACGCGAAGCTCAATTTCCCTGGTCTCGCTAAGCTTAAATTTGATCTTGCCGTCTTGCGGTTTTCTGCGCTCCGCAATATCGAGGCTCGCCATGATCTTCAAGCGCGATACGATCGCCCGCCGATAGCTCTGCGGAATCTTCATGTATTCGAAACAGTCGCCATCGACCCGAAATCGTACCAGCGTTTCCCGTTTCTCTCCGTACGGCTCGATGTGGATGTCCGAGGCGTTCTGGCGGTAGGCATCGGCGATGATCTGGTTGGCCAGACGGACGATGGCGCTGTCGTTTTCGTCGAGTCCGCCGCCCATGCCTGATTCTTCCGCAGCTTCGGCTTGGGCTTCCGTGACCAACTCGCCCAGAATGTCTGAGACGTTTTCGTCCAATTTGCGCCCGGCAGTGCCGTCGACGCCACCCGTCGCCGAGTTCAAGAACTGGGCGATGTCCCGTCTCAGGCTGACCGCAAATCGGATATTGAGGCCGGGGAAGGTGCGTTTGATGTCCGCGACGCGGTCAAGGTCGCCGGGATCGTCCGTCAGGATCTCGATGGCAGTTCGGTCGCGCTTGAGCGGCATCCAATGATTCTTTTTCAGATAGTCGACATTGAGGTTTCTCAGCAGTTCGATATCGACGAGGGTGCGCTCGCTGTATTCGATGTAGGGACACTTGTGGAATTGCGCGATGGACCTGCCGATCTCCATCTTAGGCACTTTGTATTTTTCGATCAGAATGCCTTCGAGGTCCGAGGAAATGCTTTTGCGTGCCTCGGCGATGGCGTTGTCGAGCTCGTTTTGAGTGATTTTGCCGTTGGTCACGAGCAGGTCGAACTTGGTCGAGGCTTTCTTCGTGGTGACCTTCTTGAGATTGAAGAAGGCAATGCCCAGCGCCTTGGCGATCTCGGCGACCGACTCCTCGTCCTTCCGTGTGAAACGGAGTCCGCTTTTCTTGTTGAGGAGCTGCAGCACGCCCATAAGGTACTTATTGTCGGCGACGATCGGATACGTCAGGACCTGCTTGGTCTTGAATCCCGTGCGCTTGTCGTAGGAAGTATCATGACTGAGCGACGGATGGATGCCCTGCAGTTCCGCCGTGTTATAGGCGTCCGCAATGTTCACGGGCCGCAAGTATTTGGCGCAGAAGCCGGCCAGGCTCTGTTCGGTGATCGGGATGCGGACCTCCTCGATCGTATCGATGTGGGGGACCTTAGAGAAGATTTCCTTCTTG
>DASTFK010000485.1:0-10056 GCA_035719945.1 Nitrospira sp. | reverse complement strand
CAAGAGCCCGCTCATAGCAGAAAGTGGCGTCGTCGGTTCGCTTAAGCCAGGTGTGAACGTCGCCTTTTCCGATCCAGGCCCATGGATTCTTGCCATCCAAATGCACCGCTTGGTCGAAATCGGATCGAGCTTTGTCGATATGGTCCGAGAACCCGCTCGGAGGACTGTGCTCGGAATAGGCAATGGAAACCAGGCGCAGATAGGTTTGGCCTCTGACGATCAACGGTTCGGCGGAATGCGGATCCAATTGGGCGGCATCTGAAGCGAGTTGAATTTTCTTCCAGAGGTCCGGGGTTTGAAACGCAGTTTCGAGCTGCTGTTTGGCGCGCACCACCGGCTCGGGTTTTCCATTGGGTTCAATGGTGAGCATCCTAACGCCTGTAGGCTCCTGTTGGATTTCTCGAAGCTGAGCGCGAAGATGCAGATTTTCCTGTTGAAGCTCACGAAAATGTCGGGCCAATTGGGCTTCAGACTGATGACGGCGAACCGCATCGGTCAGGCTTTGCAAGTCCACGTTGGCGCGGATGCGGATGAAAAACAGCGGCCGGTCGTTCTCAAACGACCGGTGCGACTCGAGCACCTCGGTTTCCGTGACGGCGGCCGCAATCGTGCGGATTTCCCAGGACGTGTTTCGGATCGTCCGTCCTTGCGATTCCTTTTCCAGATCGTAGAACGTCGACTCCAGATAGAGGCCGGCTTCCTCCACGGCTTTGCGCTGCGCACGCTGCAGGACTTTTTCTTCAGCTGTGGCGAGAGTATCCCCATCGGCCATCACATACTGGGCTTCGGCGATCACGGTTTTCGTGGTGGTGGCAAACGTGACGGGTACAAAGGCGACGGCGGCCGTCACCGCGAGAGCTAACCGGTATAGAACGCTCATGTAATCAACTATACCGCCCGTTCCGTAGCTCGGCAACGCACCGGAGGGAGGGGGCGAAGGGGGATGCCAAGGCTTGGATGAGCCTGTAAGCGCTTGATTTTGCGCCTACCGCTCCTTGGGGAAGACCTGAGTAAAGGGATGGACTTCGACCCGTTCGAACACGCCGTGAACCGTATAGGGGTCTTCCCGGGCAAACTTTTGGGCTTCTTCGAGTGAGTCTGCCTCGATCACGATGAGGCTCCCGGTGTGATCGGTGAGTGGTCCGGCAAGCACGACTCGGCCGGCTCGGTCGAGCGGTTCCATGTTTGCCAGGTGGGCCGGGCGATAAATTTTTCGTTTGGCTTGGCCGTCGGGGCCATCAAAACCGATGATGACGAATCTCATTCGCGTGGACTGCGGCGAGCTTAGGCCGAGCCTTCCAGCGGGCAACGGTCTTTATAGCTGGTGGTGGTTTCATGCCACCATTTGATTTCTGGCTCGCCGTATTTCCAGCACAGAAATACGACACGGCCGTCTCGCAGGTGAGGAAAATCGCAGAGACCGAGATCGACGTCTTTGATGAGCACGCCCATTTCCTGGATGGCCTGCAGATTTTGACTGATCTGGTGTAGGCTGGATATATATAGTGGACCGACAGTGCTGCCGCCTCCGTATTCCGCTCGAGCGCTCGCTCGCCGAATATCGTCTCTCGTGCGCGCCACCACGGCCTTTGCCTGGCGCACGGAAGCGATGCGCGTATTGAGCTGAGGAATGAGATGGTTGGCTTCCGAGATGCTAAACAGCCGGTCATGCTCTTGGTCGTCTTCACGGCCCATTGCTCGTTCCTCCAGTCTGGGATGTAGCACACCCTTCGAATCCACCGCAACCGCGGCTTTTCTCATCCGGAAGGATGACAGGGTTGGACCGACGCAAGGCGAGCAGGGGCTGGAAAGGAGACCCGGTGTTGACAACCATTGACCCGAGGGGTATGCTCTATCAGAAGCGTTCCATTGTCGAGTCTACGTTCTCTCCACACACAAGAACTCCGAGGCAACTTTCGAAGTACATGGCACAGCACAGGAATGAGTTCGGCATCGGTTGCAGTTGACAGACGCATCCACCATATGGACAACGGACACGTCCTTCACGGCACATCCCCTCTAGCAAACACACAATAGTCAACTCACTACCGAACGGTTATTGCACATCGCTTCAATGGTTGATCACATTCCGCGTCGATACTTGTCTTTGACCATCAGCCCCCAGCTTGAGGATATGTATGGCACAAACTAAGGGAGAAGTTATGCATCTGGCCGAATTGAAACAGAAAACCATCGCCGACTTGAATGACGTCGCGCGTGATCTCAAGATCGAAGGGGCGGCAAATCTCCGCAAACAGGAACTGATTTTCGCCATCTTACAAGCACAAACCGAGAAGAACGGGGTCGTCTTCGGGGAGGGGGTCCTGGAAACCCTGCCAGACGGCTTCGGCTTTTTGAGGGCTCCGGACTCGAACTATCTTCCCGGTCCCGACGACATCTACATTTCGCCCTCGCAGATACGCCGCTTCAATCTACGCACAGGCGATATCGTCTCCGGTCAAATTCGCCCGCCGAAGGAAAGCGAGCGGTACTTTGCCCTCCTCAAGGTCGAAAAGGTCAATTTCGAGGACCCCGAGGTGGCCCGCGACAAGATCCTCTTCGACAACCTCACACCTCTATATCCGGAAGAACGCATTCAGTTGGAGTTCGACCGTGAAGAATATTGTACCCGGGTCATGGATCTCACAACGCCGATCGGGAAAGGCCAGCGCGGGTTGATCGTCGCGGCCCCCCGGACCGGAAAGACCATGTTGTTGCAGGCAATCGCCCGGGCCATTCTCAAGAACCACAAGGAAGTAACATTGATCGTGCTGTTGATCGATGAACGGCCCGAGGAAGTCACTGATTGGCAACGGCAGGTGAAAGCTGAAGTCATCAGCTCGACATTCGACGAACCGGCCCAGAGACACGCGCAGGTCGCAGAAATGGTGCTCGAAAAGGCCAAGCGGCTCGTGGAACACAAAAAGGATGTCGTCATCCTCTTGGACAGCATCACCCGTCTGGCCCGTGCGTACAACACCATTGCCCCGCCCAGCGGCAAAGTCCTTTCAGGCGGTCTGGATTCGAACGCGCTCCAGCGGCCGAAGCGGTTTTTCGGAGCCGCGCGCAACATCGAGAATGGCGGCAGCTTGACCATCATGGCCACTGCGTTGGTGGACACCGGCAGCCGGATGGACGACGTCATCTTCGAAGAGTTCAAGGGCACGGGCAACATGGAAGTCCATCTCGACCGTCGGTTGGCCGACAAGCGAATCTTCCCGGCCATTGATATCAGTCAATCCGGCACGAGAAAGGAAGAGTTGCTGGTGGACAAGGACCGCCTCAATAAGATGTGGATTTTGCGGAAGGTCCTCAGCCCGTTGGGCACCATGGAAGCCATGGAATTCTTGATGGACAAGGTGCATGGCACGAAGACCAATCAGGAATTCCTGCAATCGATGAACCGCTAAACTTGTATCTGTGGATCGAGACAGGGTAAAGTGACGCGCCTTCGAATAGGCGAAGGCTGAACGCTTTAATGCCAGGAGTGCGATCATGAAGAAGGGCATTCATCCGCTGTATCGAGAGGCGACGGTGCATTGCGCCTGCGGCAACAGCTACAAGACCAGATCGACCGTCGGGGACATCAACGTCGATATTTGCTCCAGTTGCCATCCCTTTTTTACCGGCACGCAAAAGATCGTCGATACCGAAGGTCGGGTCGAACGGTTCAAGAAGAAGTACGCGAAGAAGGGCAAGTAGTCGGGCCAAGCCAACATAGGAGAGACCCTGCTTCGCAGAGGCAGGGTCTCTTTTTTTGTGTCCGCGACGCATGAGGAGATTGAGGACTCGGAATGGATACGGGCTTGATGAAAAAGTGGGAAGCATCGGCCAGCCGGTACGACGAGGTGACGAGCCAGCTCATGGACGCGTCCGTCATCAGCCAGCCGGCCCTCCTCGTCAAGCTGACCAAGGAGCGCACGGAACTGGAAACGGTCTCGCAGCTGTTTCACCGGTATCAAGAGATTCTCAAGCAACTGGACGAGGCGGTGCACATGCTGGCGGATGCCTCTGCCGGAGCCGAGCTTCACTCGTTGGCGACCGAAGAAACCGCGCAATTGAGGGCCGAGCGGGATGACCTCGAGCGACAGGTGTTGGAGCATCTCACGCCGAAAGACCCGAGGGACGAGAAGAATCTCTTTTTGGAGATTCGGGCTGGAACCGGCGGGGATGAGGCCGCCTTGTTTGCAGGTGACCTCTTCCGCATGTATGCCAAATTTGCAGATCAGCACAAGCTGAAGGTCGATATCGTCGAGGCGTCGGAAACCGGCAAGGGCGGGTATAAAACGCTCATCGCCGTCATCGAAGGCAAGGGCGGCTACGGGCTCTTCAAATATGAGAGCGGCGTCCATCGCGTGCAGCGCGTGCCGGTGACGGAAGCTGCCGGTCGGATCCATACATCGACAGTCACCGTCGCCGTCATGCCCGAGGTCGATGAAGTCGACGTGCAGATCGACCCGAAAGATTTGCGCATCGATACGTTTTGTTCCTCCGGCGCTGGCGGTCAGAGCGTCAATACGACCTATTCGGCCGTCCGCATCACCCATATCCCGACCGGCGTCGTGGTGTCCTGCCAGGACGAGCGGTCACAATTAAAGAATCGTACCAAGGCCATGCGGACGCTCCGTGCCAGAATCGTCGAGGCAGAGCGCGAGAAGCAGGAGGCTGAAATCGCCCAAACCCGAAAGGCGCAGGTCGGAACCGGCGATCGCAGTGAAAAAATTCGCACGTACAATTTTCCCCAAAACCGTGTGACCGACCATCGCGTCGGATTGACGCTGCATAAATTGGAGCAGGTGCTCGAAGGCGATATGGATGAGTTCGTCGAGGCGTTGCGTGCCCAACGTGATCATGCGGCGGCTACGGAGGCCTCATGACACCGCATACTGCCGTCGATAACCAGCCCGACCAGTGCACCCTGGCATCCGTGATGGCGGATGCCCGTCGCCGACTCGTTGCCGCCGGAGTTGAAGCCGCTGACCGCGAAGCGCGATGGCTGATTGAGCATGCGCTGGGTCTGACCGGTTCAAGCCACCTCGTCGACTCCGCACGCCCACTGGACGAACACGAGATGGCGAAGGTTGATGCTTATGTCACTCGGAGGGCCGTACGGGAACCGATCCAATATATTCTGGGAACACAGGAATTTTGCGGGCTCGAATTCGACGTCAACCCCGCCGTGCTGATTCCCCGTCCTGAAACGGAGCTGTTGGTGCAGGAGGTGATTCGTCGCCTGCCGCGAGGCGGTCGTCCCGCGCTCGTCGATGTCGGCACGGGATCCGGCTGTGTGGCTGTGACGCTCGCACGAGCCCTATCGAGCGCAAGGATATTTGCCACTGACCTTTCCGTGCAGGCGCTGGAGACAGCCAAGCGCAACGCCCTCCGCCACGGCGTCGGTTCAGCTATCTGCTGGCTCGAAGGCGACTTGTTGGCGCCTCTTGCCGGCGGAGGTTGCGACGGCGGGGTGACTGCGATTGTGGCCAACCCACCCTATATTCGCGAAGCCGAATGGAGCGGGCTGCAGCCGGAGGTCAGCGGCTACGAGCCTCGGATGGCACTGGTCGCAGGAGCCAAAGGCACTGAACTTCATGAACGGCTCCTTGATGAGGCGGCTTCGTTTCTAGCTCCCGGAGGATTGTTGGCTATGGAGCTGGGACAGGGTCAGAGCGCTGGCCTCCGCGCCAAGATCGAGACCATGTCTGTTTATGAACGCGTCGAAATCCTGCCGGACGAGGCCGGGATCGATCGGATTGTCATCGTCGAGCGAGTCAGATGAGGGAGCTTGGGCATGGATAAAATCGTCATTTCTGGAGGCATTCCGCTTCGCGGAGAGGTTCAGGTCAGTGGAGCAAAAAACTCTGCGCTGCCCATCCTTGCGTCCACGATTCTCGGCGGTGGTGAGTGCATCATCAGCAATCTGCCGCGAGTCGTCGATGTCGTCACCATGGGAAAACTGCTCGGCATGTTGGGCGCCGAAGTGCATCACGAAGGTAACCGGGCGGTCATCAAGGCGGATGTGATTCGATCGACACAGGCTCCCTACGAATTGGTGAAAACCATGCGCGCCTCAGTGCTCGTGCTGGGGCCGCTGGTCGCCCGCTGGGGAGAAGCGGTCGTGTCGTTGCCCGGCGGTTGTGCGATCGGCTCCCGTCCTGTGAATCTACACCTGGCAGGGTTGGCCAAGTTGGGCGCAGAGGTGTCCATCGAGCACGGATACATCCGGGCAAAAGCCAAACGGCTCAAAGGCGCGCCCATCTATTGCGATGTGCCGACCGTGACAGGGACGGAAAATCTGATGATGGCGGCCTCCCTGGCTCAGGGCACGACGGTCATTGAGAATGCCGCGAAGGAACCCGAGATCGTCGACTTGGCGGACTTTCTCACGAAGCGCGGCGCGCGCATCTCTGGGGCCGGCACGGACATTATTACGATCGAAGGCGTTCGCGAACTGCGCGGAAGCGATCACGAGGTGATTCCGGACCGCATTGAAGCAGGCACCTATGTCGTGGCGGCAGCCATCACGAAAGGCGCCGTGTCGGTCGCTCGCTGCCGCCCGGAGCAGCTGGAGCCGTTATTAAACAAGCTTGGAGAGGCCGGCGTGGCAATTACCGTCGAAAAAGAACGGGTCCACATCGATGCGACGAAGTCCGTCCGATTGAAAGGCGTTGACGTCCGCACGCTGCCGTTTCCCGGGTTTCCCACCGATATGCAGGCGCAGATGGTTGCGCTGATGTCGGTAGCCGAGGGCACGAGCATCATTACGGAAACGGTGTTCGAAAGCCGGTTCATGCACGTTGAGGAGCTACGGCGTATGGGAGCGGACATCCGCGTTGAGGGCAACCGTGTTGTGGTGACCGGGCGGGATCGGCTCGCCGGCGCCCCGGTCATGGCGTCAGATCTGCGCGCCAGCGCCGGTCTGGTGTTGGCCGGTCTGGCTGCCGAAGGCACCACTGAGGTGCTGCGCGTCTATCATCTGGACCGCGGCTACGAGCGGATCGAAGAGAAGCTTCGCGGGCTCGGCGCTGTCATCGAGCGACGAAAAGGATAAACGATGCTGACCGTTGCCCTCTGCAAAGGCAAGCTGATCGAGCCGACGCTCAAATTGTTTGCGAAAGCCGGGTATGACGCGGTCCAGCCCGCGGCCGATAGCAGGCGCCTGCTGCTTCCCTGCCCTGAAATTGGGATGACGTTCCTGATCGTCAGGCCTGCCGACGTGCCCACTTATGTGGAGCACGGAGCCGCCGACGTCGGCATCGTCGGCAAGGATGTCTTGCTGGAGCAGGACAGTGATGTCTATGAGCCATTGGATTTGGGGTTCGGAGCGTGTAGAATTGCCGTCGCCGCTTTCCGAGGGCAAACAGCGCGCGACCGGCTCTCATCAAAAATCCGCGTCGCGACCAAGTACCCGAAGATTACTGAACGCTATTTCAACCAGCGCGGTGTGCCGGTTGAAATCATTAAGCTCTACGGCTCAATTGAACTGGCGCCCATCGTCGGCCTAGCGGATCGTATCGTCGATCTGGTTGAGACCGGCAATACCCTCAAGGCGCACGGGTTGGTCGAGATCGAGTGCATCGCCCGGTCTACGGCTCGTTTGATTGTCAACAGAGCCAGTCTCAAGTTGAAACACCAGGCCATTGCGGAGTTACTGAAGAATCTCCGGCTGGCTTGCGCTTCTCCACAACGACCGTCCCGAGCCGGGTCGGCGAGGCAGGTACGGGCGGGCGGCCGGAAAGAGAAGCGAACGCGCACATGAAGATCGTGGCCTCCACTGACCGGGCGTTCGTTCCCACCCTGAAGAAGGTGGCCGCGCGTGCACGGGCCCAAGGCAGTGCAGTCGAGAAGCCGGTCAAAACGATCCTCCAGGCCGTGGAGCGGGATGGTGACAAAGCGGTTCTTCGCTTCACCAAACAATTCGACAAAGTCGCGCTCGCTCCTGATCAGATGAAAGTCACTCCTGAAGAAATCAAGGAGGCCTATTACCATATTCGCAAGGAGGAAGGGGATGCGCTGCGTTTTGCCGCGCAGCGGATCGAGGCCTTTCACGAGCGGCAGCGGACGAAGACCTGGATGTATCAGGATGGCTCGGCGACGCTGGGCCAGGTTGTTGCGCCGATCGATGCTGTGGGCGTGTACGTGCCGGGAGGCAAGGCCGTCTATCCGTCGACGGTGCTGATGAGTGCGATTCCGGCCAAAGTTGCGGGCGTACAGCGCATCGTGATGTGTACACCGCCTCAGAAAGGCGGGATCAATCCCTACCTGCTGGTTGCGGCGGACATTGCCGGCGTGACGGAAATTTATCGGGTGGGAGGCGTGCAGGCCATCGGTGCACTGGCCTTCGGCACCAAGACGATCGCGAGAGTTGACAAGATCGTAGGACCGGGCAACCTCTACGTCGCCACGGCCAAACGGATGCTGTACGGGACCGTCGGCATCGACATGGTTGCGGGTCCCAGCGAGTTGCTCGTCGTGGCCGATGAGGGGGCCAAGCCCGCGCATGTGGCGGCGGACCTGCTGTGCGAAGCCGAACACGACGAAGAGGCACAGGTTTGGTTGGTGACGACCTCCGCATCGCTTGCCAAGGAGGCCGTCGATCTCGTCGAGCGCCAATTGAAGGGGCTGCAACGGGAAAAGATCGCGAGGAAATCGGTCGACAGATATTCCGTCGTATTCGTTGTGACGACGATGGATGAAGCGATCGATGTGGCCAACGAGATTGCTCCTGAGCACCTGACCCTTTCCGTCGACGAGCCGTTCGACTATCTCGAACGCATACGGCACGCCGGGGCATTATTCCTGGGGCGATATACTCCGCCCTCGGTGGCGGATTACATCGCCGGACCCAATCACGTGCTTCCGACCGGTGCAACGGCGCGATTTTTCTCGGCGCTGTCCATTCATGACTATACGAAGATCAGCAACATCGTGCATTATACAAAGGAAGAACTCAGCAAAGTGAAGGATCATCTTATTCGGCGTGCGCAGATCGAAGGATTCGACGCGCATGCCAAATCGGCTCAAAGCAGGTTCTCATGAAAAAAAACGGATCAGCGCCCAGACAGGCGTCGTTGCATCGCGCGACGAAAGAAACCGACATTCGCGTCGAATGGACAATTGACGGAGCCGGGCAGGGGAAGATCGACACGGGCATCCGGTTTCTCGATCACATGCTCGAGTTGCTGGCGAAACATGGCTTCTTCGATCTCACCGTTCAGGCGAAGGGCGATCTCGACATCGACGAGCACCACACGGTCGAAGACGTCGGGATCGTCATGGGAAAGGCGCTTCATCAGGCTTTGGGCGAGAAGGCGGGGATCAAGCGCTTTGGATTTTCTTCTGCGCCGCTGGATGAAACGCTGGCGCAGGTCACGGTCGATCTCAGCGGCAGACCCTTTTTGGTCTACAACGTGAATCTCCCTGATCGGAAGATCAAGGCGTTCGATCTCGGCCTATTCGAAGACTTCTTTCAGGCCTTCGTCACTCACGGAGGGCTGAACCTGCACGTGAATCTCCTCTATGGCCGCAACCCGCATCACATTATGGAAGCGATCTTCAAAGCCACGGCCAAGGCCCTGGATCAGGCAACGATGCTGGAGGAACGACTGGCAGGAAAGGTGCTTTCGACCAAGGGGATGTTGTAAGGTTTTCCACACTATGGCGGCAGCGCAGGCAGGGCAGGTTTCCGATTGGAAACCTGCCTTTCTTATTTGTGAGGGCAAGGTCGCAGCCAGATCCTAGACCGAATGATTGCCCTCCAGTGGCGGAGCGAGGGCAGTTGCGGTATTGTTACAGCCTTTCGAAGGAAGCGGCCATGATCGCGATTGTCGACTACGGAATGGGAAATCTGCGCAGCGTCTCGAAGGCGTTTGAGTCGGTCGGGCATCAGGCGGTTGTCACTCGAGACCCAGTCATGATCAGGAATGCTGGTCATGTCGTGTTGCCGGGGGTTGGAGCCTTTGGTGATTGTATGGCGAACTTAGAGCGATTTGACTTGGTCGAATCGATTCGATCCACGATTCACTCGGGGAAGCCGTTCTTGGGTATCTGTCTGGGTTT
>DASTFK010000484.1:0-2519 GCA_035719945.1 Nitrospira sp. | reverse complement strand
TGGCATGCCGAGAACCTGGAGAGAAATCGGCCGAGGACTCGATGGAGGTCAGCTCGTCGAACCACAGCCAGCAGAGCAGAAGCAGGCACTAGGCAAACGCATCAACACGACGAAGCTTCGTGCGATGCTTCAGGAAGCCCGCATCTCGATGCGTCATCCCGACCTGTTCCGTGCGCTCGAAGACCTCCAACAAGCCAGGGCCGGAACACCGACTGAGCGCACCGGTCAGTGAGGCATCGACTACTGTCCGAAGCGCAGCAGCGACATCACGGACAGACAGACGAGTAGATTGTTGATCGCATGCGCCAGGATACCTGGACCGAGGCTCCCTGTCTTTTCGTAAATCCAGGCCCACAAGACCCCGCTCCAGCAGACGCTGATCAGTCCGACCACACCATAGCCGTGCGCCAGACCAAAGATGGCCGCGCTGAGGAGCGCCGCCGGAAGGAACCGGAACTTGCGGCGTAGAATCGCAAAGAGCAATCCCCGAAACACGAGTTCTTCGAAAAGCGGGGCAAGGATCACATACTCGAGCAGACTGACCATCGTCAGCGAGCTCGATCCCCAGACAAGATCCTCATCAAACCATTCGGTCCAATGGCTCGCGAACTGCCACTGTTCGGCCGCGCGATCCATGAACCACTCCCCCCACAGGCCGGCGGCAACGACTGCAAGCACCGCCATCATCAGCTTGCTGAAGGAACCCCACGGAAGACCAAGGCCGAATCCTTCTTCGAAGGTCATGCCGGCGGGCCTAAACAAATGGTAATAGGCCAGCGCCAACACCGGGATGTTGGTCAGGGGAATCGCCAGGGCCCGCAACGACGCATTCTCGGGCGGCATGTAGATCAGCCAGAAGGCCATGACGATCGCGCCGATGGCGCCGCCTCGTAACAGCACGGCTGCTCCCACGCTGCCGGGCCAGGGGGGTGGAATCCCGGGATCATGCAGACGGACCAAGTTTCTCCCCGCCCGGCTTGCACGCCAGATCATCACCAGACAACCGGACCCGGCGAGCATGATAACCAGTTCGAGGACAGTCAATCTGCGCGAATAGCCATATAACCGATCGGCACGCCGGTCGGACTGCTCCTGAATGACCGAGGCCAGTTCCGTGTGGCCGGCCCGCCGCGCCAATGTGATGATAAGGCGATCGTAGAACCATCCGACCGGCAGCACATCGGATAGGCGACTCTGCAGGGCCTCGACAGCGTCGGGATTCAGAGGAGGCGCTTCACCGTAGGCTGCACGAATGACTTCGGCAAACTGGGGAAGCGGATCGTCCTTGCGGTCCCATTCATGAGCGGTCAACAGCGCTTGCGACACCTGCCCCGATTCGGCTTGAAGGATCGCCAGCTGTAAAGGCACGGACGGATCGTCAGAGCGTGCGGCCAACTCCTGATACCAGCCGATCGCCTGCCTGCGTTCGGCCGCGCCATCGCCTGACAACCAGTCCATGATCCGCTGTTCCCACACGGGAGCGCGCGTCAGCCCTTCCTGAACATCCATCGTTCGTCCGACCATCAGGCCGAGCGCCTGCTCCGGCGCTTCAAACCGATCGAACTTCACGGTAGACGAGGCCATGACCAAAACTGCGGCGAACGAGAGGACCAGCAACAACGCCGAGATCCAGCTCACCGTCGTTGAATAATGACTGGGGAACGATCCGACTGCCGGCGGCGCTTTAGTTTCACGCCACCATGAGCGAGTGGTAGAAGAAGGATGGGGGGCAATCGTCAGGGACTCGTCCATAACGGCCTGCACTATAACACGCACGTTTTCCAGCCAAAAACCCCTCGAAAGTAACGACGCGCTGTCCGAGCGATCGCCAACTGGCTGCGAGCGGTATGAGTCCGCTATACTGTCCACCCTGATGACGCGCCGTCCTTGACACGAACACCATGACCCTGCAGGAATTCATCCCGCCGCGTCGCCTCCTCCTCGGTCCCGGCCCAAGCCTGGTTCATCCTCGCGTGTTGCGCGCCCTTTCGAGCCCGCTGCTCGGCCACCTTGACCCTGTGTTTCTGACCGTCATGAACGATATTCAGTCCTCGCTGCGGATGCTCTTCGAGACCGCACATCGCTTTACCATCGCTATTTCCGGAACAGGCTCTGCCGGAATGGAAGCGTCGATTGTGAATCTGGTTGAACCGGGTGATGCTGTCATCGTGGGCATCAACGGCATTTTTGGCACCAGGCTGGCGTCGGTTGTCGACCGCTGCGGCGGGAAAGCGATTCGCGTCGAAGCCCCGTGGGGAGAGTGCATCCAGCCCGACGCGATCGAGCACGCGCTCGTCCGTTCCGGGCCGGTCAAGGCGGTGGCCATCGTCCATGCGGAAACTTCCACCGGCGCCTGGCAACCTCTCGAAGACATCGGCGCCCTGTGTCGACGACATGATGCGCTGTTCGTGGTCGATGCCGTCACCTCGCTCGGTGGACTCGCGGTCGGCGTCGATCGTCTCGGCATCGACGTCTGTTACAGCGGCACCCAGAAATGCTTGAGTTGCCCTCCCGGCTTG
>DASTFK010000483.1:0-3572 GCA_035719945.1 Nitrospira sp. | reverse complement strand
AGTGGTTGCACTTGAGCCACATTCCCTCGGCCACCTTGGACCGCTTCGGGACATCCGGCTCAGCACCCTTTTGCTTCTTAAACCACGCCATCCCCGATTCCTTTCGCCGCCCAATCGGCCACGGCAACTCTACGAATTCAGGAGCGTGCTGGAGAATAGCACAGCAGGCTCATCTGCGCACGTAGTTTCCCGCTCGTGAGAACGTTGCACCTCTCGTTACAACGGCGACTCGGCGAGAAAAATGCGATAGACGATCGCACAGCCCAGCACGATGCTTCCCACACTCGCCAATCCCTGCACAGCGAGGAAAAGAGGCCGCCCAAGACGCAAGGACCACACCACCGGCAGACTCAGCGCAAGACCAATCAGCATCATGCTCAGAATCGAACCGCAGCCGAACACCGCGATGTACATCAGTCCGTCGATCACGCTGTCCGCCGACGCCACAACCAGCAGCAGCAACGCTGCGGAACCGGCCAGACCGTGGGCCATCCCGATGCAGAGCGGCCGCAGTGATTCTCGCCACCAATGGGCATGACCGTGATCCTGGGAATCGCGGTGGCTGTGAATATGCATGTGGCTACTGCCGTCGTGATCATGGTGATGGAGATGCCACCGTTCCCGAATCAGTTTCATGCCGAGCAGGCCGCCGAGGACGATAAGCATGACGCCGACGATGCCTTCTGCCGCCGCCGCAAGCGGCTCTGGGATCGGCACACGGAGCACGAGGACGATCGCTCCCACGAAGAGCAGGACGGCGGTATGGCCCACTCCCCAGCTCAGGCCCACCAGGCCCGACGCGCGCCATGAGGGCCGCTCGGCGAGCACCGTCGAGACGGCAGCAAGATGGTCCGAATCCAAGGCGTGACGCAGTCCGAGGATGAAACCGAGCCCGAGAACGGTGAGATAGGAAGAATCAGCCATGCGGCACCCATAACCATTCGCCGAAGGCCGTCAGGACAGACATGTGTTGCATGATTCGCACGAGAGAGCGAGACACGAACCGGAGATTGCCTGCTGTTATCCGCCGCGTGCGTGCATCTCGAGATGCGGATCCTCGCGCAAGCGATCGATGCCGATCAGCCCGCCTTCACGCAGCCCCGCACGCTCCAGCGCTTTTCGTTCTTCTGCGCCCCGGTCACGGCGCGCTTCCCAGCCAGCTCGAATGAGCGCCAGCATCTCATGAGCCGCAACGCCTTCGCGGAGCGGTTTGCGCAAATCCGTGCCTGTGGTCGCGTACAAGCAGCGGTACCACATTCCGTCAGCTGTCACGCGGCTCCGGTCGCATGCCGAGCAGAACGGCGTTGTCGTGGATGGAATGATGCCGAACGTGGCGCCGTCAGGAAGCCGGAATCGTTGCGCAGGAGCCGATCCACGTTCAGGCAACGGTTCAATGGTCCCATAGTACTTGCCCAAGATCGCCAGCATCATTTCACGCGAAAGCACCTTTTCGGGAGCCCACCGGTTGGCGCCTCCGACATCCATGTACTCGATGAACCGCACCTCGGCCTGGAAATGCTTCGCGAACTCGATCAGCCCAACCAACTCATCGTCGTTGAACCCTCGCATAGCGACGGTATCGAGCTTGAGTCCGGTAAATCCGGCACGGCCGGCTGATTCGATCCCTTCCAAGACCCGCGCGAACTCGTCGCGGCGGGTCAGCTGTCTGAACCGCTCCGGCCTCAACGTGTCCAGGCTGACCGTCACCCGGTTCAAACCGGCCTGGTAGAGCGCTTCCGCATGATCCGGCAGCAGAATCCCGTTCGTTGTGAGTGCAATTTCCCTGATGCTGTGGTTCTGAAGCAGCAGCCGAATGAGTCTGGGCAGATCACGACGCAGCAGTGGCTCTCCTCCTGTGAGCCGGACTTTATCGACGCCGAGATCCGTAAAATAGCCGGAGAGCGTCGCCATTTCCTCGAACGTGAGCACATCCTCACGGGGAAGCCAGACATACTCTTCCTCGGGCATGCAGTAGGAGCATCGCAAGTTACACCGGTCCGTCACGGAGAGCCGCAGACTTTTCAGCGGCCGTCCAAACGCATCGACGACGGCTTCTATAGCGGCGCTATCGCTATGGTGAGTAGTGGCTTCCATCGGCTCCAGAGATAATGGTCAAACTACATTCATAGAGAGGATGGTCAAAATGTTGCCCAGCAAGGCCGCAGCGAGTGAAGGCCCGAGGCGTACGCTTTTCGGTACGTCGAGGGTTTGAACGATGCGAGAACGCCGCCGGGCGACATTTTCACCATCCTCACGGGTGTTCTTCGACCCAGACCTCCCCTGACGGCGTATGCTCCAACTTCCAGATCGGGGTGATCTGCTTTAACTCGTCGATGGCCCATTTGCAGGCGCGGAACGCGTCCGCTCTATGTTCTGCGCCGGCAATGATCAACACGATATTTTCTCCGATCGTGATCTCGCCGTACCGGTGAACGATCAGCAATTCCAGGATGTCGAAATCCTTCAGCGCCCTCTCGCGGATCTCCCGCAGCTTCTTTTGGGCCATGCCCTCGTAATGCTCAAAAGTGATCCCATCGACGTCACGTCCCTTTGAATGGTCCCGCGCCGTGCCGAGAAAAATGGAAATGCCGCCGATCCGCCTGGAGCGGCTTCGCACGCGATTGATCTCCGCATCGACAGAAAAGTCTTCGCGCTGCACGCGAACCAAGAGTTCATTCTGTTCGGCTGTGCTCATTCGACCTCACCTTTGTTCTCACCCGCCCGGCCCAGCGAACATTTTCACCCGCACATCCCACCGGTTGCTGTGCAATTGATTCCCCGGGACGCGCCGTCACCGGGGCCCGGCCGGCGTCCCTCCGGCAAACGGAGGCAGCAGGGCCACTTCATCGCCTTCCTGCACCCTGGTATCGTCGTGGGCGATTTCTTGGTTCACGGACACCAGGATCTTCTTCTGGTATATCAACTCGCCGATCTTGGGATAACGCTTTTTGACCAGTTCGATAACGTTTTTCACGGATTGGTTCTTTCCCAAGGCCAGCGTCAGGCTCGACTGGTTATCCGCGAGCGACTTCGTCATGCCGAACAGTCTCACCGTGATCATGCGTTTCGACTCATTCGTCCCCGTGCTCGCCGTGATGCTGTGAGGCTCCACTCTCTCGGTCGTAGGCGCCGGACTTCCCACCCGCCTTTGAGACGAGCCATACATCGCTGAAGCTTATTCCCCGGTCAATTGCCTTGCACATGTCGTAAATGGTCAGCGCGGCAACGGAAACGGCGGTCATGGCCTCCATCTCGACTCCGGTCTGACCGCTGGTTTTGGCGGTTGCCATCACGGTGATCGAACAGCGGCCCTCCCGGTCCGGTTGAGGTTCTTCCTTGAAAGAGATGTCGACGGACGTGAGGAATAGCGGATGGCACATGGGAATGAGATCAGGGGTCTTCTTGGCGCCCATCACAGCCGCCACCTGGGCGACGGCCAGGACGTCCCCCTTGGCGATCTTGCCGCGCTGAATTTTTTCCAAGGTTTCCGGCCGGAGATAGACTTTGGCTTGCGCAGTCGCGACCCGCTCGGTCAGAGCCTTCCCACCAACATCGACCATCCGCGCGCGGCC
>DASTFK010000482.1:0-6569 GCA_035719945.1 Nitrospira sp. | reverse complement strand
GAGGAGCCGCGCCGGCCTTCACCGGTTCCTTCGCAATGGTGATTTCGGCCGGATGCTTGAGATGCCGGTGCGCGATCGACTTGATGCGGGGCGGCATGGTTGCCGAAAACAAGGCCGTTTGTTTCACAGCCGGAGTCTGTTCGAGAATGGCATCGAGATCGTCGGCAAATCCCATGTCAAGCATCTCGTCGGCTTCATCCAGCACGACAATCTGGACATGGTTCAGTTTCAGCGTTTGGCGACGGATGTGATCGAGAATCCGCCCCGGCGTTCCCACGATCACGTCCACACCGCGCTTCAGCGCATGAAACTGAGGGCCGATGGCCTGACCGCCATAGACAGCCAGCACGCTCGTGCGCAATTCCTTCCCGTACCGTTGCACCGCTTCACTGACTTGAATGGCTAACTCGCGCGTCGGAACAAGAATGAGGGCCGAAGGCCTGGTCTTGGCGCCATGGGCGATACGCTGCAGCAACGGCAGCGTGAACGCGGCGGTCTTCCCAGTGCCGGTGGCGGCTTGGCCCAAGACATCTTTTCCCGCCAGCAAGGGGGGAATGGCTTCCCGTTGAATCGGCGTCGGCTCTTCGTAGCCCAACGTCTCCAGCGCGGCGAGCAGTCTTGCTTCCAAGCCCAAAGCAGCAAAGCCCGGGGAAAATCCATGCACGGCAGCCGTTTCCGGCGGACGGGATTGTTCGTGCTTCATCGTCATCTCATTGCGGCGGTTTGCGACCTTGTCCTCACCCGAGTTGTTTGGGCCAGAGGGATTCGAGCTCCGGGAACCGTTGCCGATAGTCGGCATGGCTGGCGCGCAATACTTTTAAGGCCTCCTCCCGCCCATACACGCCGGTGATTTCGACCTTGTGATGCACTTCGCCCGGCGCTTGCTTGTACGTCAGAAAATAATGCCGCAATCGATCGATCAATGACACGGGACAGTCGCCGATGTCCTTGAAATCGCCGTAGGCGGCATCATCCTTCATTACTGCGATGATCTTGTCGTCCGCCTCGCCGCCGTCCGCGAGACTGAATCCTCCGATGGGAATGGCGGTCAGCAGGATGTCGCTGTGCGGAATGGTCTTTTCGGTGAGTACACAGATATCGAGGGGATCGCCGTCACCGACGATGTCTTTGCGTTTTGCCCGCTTCGAGAAAATCGCCGCCACCTTGTCGCCGCAATAAGTTTGAGGCACGAGACCATAATAGACCGGGCAATAGTTGGAGAACCGTTGCGGACGGTCGACTTTGAGGAACCCGCTGTCCTTGTCGACTTCGTACTTCACCGTATCGGTCGGCACGATTTCAATGTACGCCGTCACCACTTCCGGCGCCTTCTCTCCGATGGACACGCCATGCCAGGGATGCGCCTTGAACATCAGATTCATCAACCGTTGGATCGGATCCCCTAACGACCTCCCCATTAATGCCTCCTTGGGTTCGTGGATCTCTGTCAGACTTGCGACATCGTTTCCCTGACGGCAATAAACCATTTCGGTTTCATGCGGCCAAAATCGGTTCTGACATGCCGTTTGAGCGCCGAAGCGGAATCGAGCACATAGGCGCGTTCATGCGTGCGCACGAAGACCACCCAATGCCAGTAGGACCGCCTCCGACCGCGATGCCACTTGATGGCAAGCAGGGCCTTCGCAGGCAGCGCCGACCAGGACACAAAGGGCATCTCTGCCCCATGCGCGCTCATGCCGTAGTGCGCAAGCAGGCGCCGCACATACCAGGTCTCGGACCACAAGCGCTCATCGGTGGCGACAATGCCCAGTCGCCGCGCTGATCGCTGCGCAACTTTGTAGCGGACGCCAGCCAGCGCCGCCACACTGGCGATGCCGCAGCCGGTCCGCTCGAGCTGCACAACCGGCTTCATCACAACTCCACTTTCAGCTTGCGTCCGCCCGAGATCGTGAATCCGTGGCGTTGGTAAAACGCCAGCGTCCGATCGAATTGCGGCAAGGGAGGCGTTGTGACTTTGAGGCGTCGCCATCCTCTGGCCTGTCCGACTTTTTTTGATTCGGCAATCAACGCTGTCCCTATTCCACGCGAACGATGCGACGGACGGACATAGAATTCCGGAATCGTGCCGAAGACTCCCTCCGTATACAGCGCATAGCTCTGATACAGGGCCAGGAATCCGACACATCCTTCACCGTCTCTCGCAAGCAACACCAGATAGGACCCGTCAGAGAGCCAGGCACGAGCTCGAGCTTCCGCTTCATGGTGATCAAAGGTAAAGACCTTGTCATTCACGGCCGCCATGATTTCGTGGAGCAGCTCTCCAACCATGGCGGCGATGACATGCGCGTCCACCGGCAGAGCAGGATCAATGCGAGCGGTCACAGTAGCCTTCTCGCGTTGCTCAATGTGCATGACGACCTAAATTCGTTCTTCGATGATCCTTCCAAGCTTGCTCGTTCTCTTTTTTTTTTGCTCCCCCTCCACCGTCGATTGAAGGATCCACTTCCCAGCGGGCGACTCAAATCTGGGCGGCGTTCTCACCCGCCCACCCAACCACGCCGAGACGCGGTTTGCACCAAGCGCCCGCAGCAAAACAACCGCCTTCCAATCCTTCTGGCAGGAAGGGATAGGATGCCCCGCATGCGACTTGTGCCGAGGCTCGGGCACCGTACTGCTGAGCCAATGCGGTCGTGCTGCACGACGGCGAGCACTGTTCGATGGTCCGTTCACGCGAAGCGCCAACGGACCGAGTTGCACAGCCGAGCGGCGGCGAAGCAGTGTACGGTCGAACTGAGGCACCAAAGCATGCGGGCATCCTAATCCTTCAAATCCCACCGGGCGGGGGCCGAAGCCGGTTGGGCTGATTGGCGGCAGGACCCGCTCATCATCCATCTGGTTGCTCAATCGGCCCCGCCCACTCGCCTTTGGCCAGCCGCACCTCCTGGTATCCCCCATCCGGCCACTGAAACTGTCCCGCCTCATCGATCTGCACGATGAACGGGTCGTCCTCGTGGGCTTCACCACGAAACCAATACCAGCCTGCCGTGGCCGGCTTCGATGTGCTCCATCGGTACGTCAACATCAGATGCTCGGTACCTGCGGATGATGAGATCTCGTCGTGCCTTCTGCTACAGTCGTATCGTGACGAACCCTAGCATGAACCGTCTGCCAATTGAAGATGTGCTCCCGGAGTTGCGACGGGCATTGGCGCAGGGAAGCAACGCTCTGCTGACTGCCCCGCCTGGGGCTGGTAAGACCACCGGTGTGCCTCTGGCCTTGCTGGATGCGTCCTGGCTGGCGGGGCAGAAGCTCCTCATGCTCGAGCCAAGGCGGCTGGCGGCCAGAGCCGCTGCCCATCGGCTGGCCGCAACGCTGAACCAACCAGTCGGAGAAACGGTCGGCTATCGAATGCGGCTCGACACCAAAGTGGGAGCGGACACCCGGCTGGAAGTCGTCACCGAAGGGGTGCTCACCAGACTGCTGGTCAGCAATCCTGAGCTGGAGGGATACGGGGCGATCTTGTTCGACGAGTTCCACGAGCGGAGCCTTCAGGCCGATATCGGCTTGGCGCTTGCACTTGAAACGCAACGGCTCGTCCGTCCTGAACTTCGACTGCTCCTGATGTCCGCAACGTTGGACTGCGGGCCTGTGAGCGATCTGCTCGGTGGTGCGCCCGTGATTTCCTGCGAAGGCCGAATGTTTCCCGTCGAAACGCGCTACCTGGACCGTCCGCTGACAGGCCGTCTCGAGGCAGCCGTCGTCCAATGTATTCGGCGCTCGCTGGCTCAGGACTCTGGCAGTCAGCTCGTCTTTTTGCCGGGCATGGCGGAAATTCGCCGCATCGAACGGAGCCTGCTCGATGCCCATCTCGGCCCGGACGTGCAGGTCGCTCCGCTCCACGGAGACCTGCCACAGACCGATCAAGACATGGCGATCGAACCAGCCCCGCCAGGCAGGAAAAAAATCGTGCTTGCCAGCTCTATCGCTGAAACCAGTTTGACGATCGACGGCATTCGTGTGGTAATCGATGCCGGGCAGCTGCGTGCGCCAAGATTCGATCCCCGCTCCGGCTTGACTCGTCTGGAAACGATCCGGGTCACACAGGACTCGGCCGACCAGCGACGAGGTCGGGCCGGCCGACTCGAACCCGGCATCTGTTATCGTCTCTGGACCGAGCAAGAGCATCAGTCGCTCGCCCCGCGGCGTCCGCCCGAGATCCTCGACGCGGACCTCTCTTCGTTGCTGCTCGAAACAGCACGATGGGGCGTGTCGGACCCGTTAGAATTGTCCTGGCTCACACCGCCGCCGCCCGGCGCCGTCGCACAGGCCCGAGAGCTCCTTACGCGTCTGGGCGCCCTGAACGGCAACGGACGGCTCACGCCTCATGGGCAGCAGATGGGTGAGCTGCCGTTGCATCCGCGACTCGCGCACATGCTGCTGAGATCGGTTCCGCTTGGCTGCACCGGACTGGCCTGCGATCTTGCGGCGCTCCTCACCGAGCGCGATCTGTTGCGTGCACCCTCTGCCCGGGAGAGCGATGTGCGGCTGCGGCTGGACGTGATGCACGGCAACCGCGCCGCAGTCACCGGCGGCTCTGTCGATCGTCGCGCGATTGAACGCCTCAAGCGTACTGCGCGCCAGTGGGAGGGACAGCTCCAACAGCTCACAGGCGTGCGACCGCCTGGAAGGTCTACGGATGTCGATCTGGCAGGCCTCCTGCTCGCCATCGCCTATCCCGATCGCATCGCGCAACGTCAGAGAGGCAGTGAGCCGCGCTATATTCTCGCCAATGGTCGGGGCGCAGTGTTTACCCACCCGGACCCTTTGGCCGTCGAACCGTATCTCGTCATTGCCGAATTGGACGCCGCATCACAGTGGGCGCGCATCGACATGGCTGCACCCGTCGCCCAGAAGGACATTGAACAGCTGTATCAGGCCGAGATCGCCGAGTCTGAAGCGGTCGCGTGGGACGAACGCACCAGCGCCGTGCGCGCCTCACGACAACGTTGCCTCGGCGCGCTGGTGTTGTCGAACGAGGCTCTGTCCCAACCTGATCCTTCCCTGGTCGCAACGGCCTTGTTGAGCGGAGTGCGCCGGGCGGGACTGCATACGCTGGCCTGGACGACAGACCTTGAGGACTGGCGCATGAGAGTCCGTTTTCTCCGACGCCTCCAAGGTGCAACTGCTGCTTGGCCAGACCTATCGGACGAACGCCTTGTAGAAACGCTTGACGACTGGCTCGGGCCTTACTTGGTCGGCATGACGACATTAGAGCGCGTGCAGCGCATGGATCTCTCACAGCCCTTGCAGGCCCTGCTCAGCCGAGCCCAGCAGCAGGAACTCAATCGGTTGGCCCCGACACACGTCACCGTGCCGAGCGGATCGCACATCAGGCTCGATTATTCGGAAGAGCTACCCGTCCTGGCGGTGCGGCTACAAGAACTGTTTGGCTGCAAAGAAACTCCACGCATCGTGAACAGGACGGTACCGGTGATGCTGCACCTCTTGTCTCCGGCAAAGCGGCCCGTGCAGGTGACGAAAGATCTGGCCAGTTTTTGGGTGAACGCCTATCCCGAGGTCCGTAAGGAACTTCGCGGCCGCTACCCGAAGCATCATTGGCCAGAGGATCCACTGACCGCTCCGCCCACGGCCAAGACCAAACGTCGATCCTAAGTCCCGTCCTTTCGTAGGATAGACCGCCTGGCAGGTGCCGTCTTATGGTCGTTCATGCACGGATGGATGTTCCTGCTCATCGTCCTGACGATCCTAATCCCGGCGAGGGGACGCGGCGAGCTTCCGGAGTTTGGACCTCCGCCCCCCACCGCCCCATTTGACGATTTCGACGATGCCACGCTGCAGGCGGAAGTCACGCGGCAGGCCCTCGCCTTTCTGGATATCCTGCAACGACATTGGGGACAAGGGCCCGAACGGCTGAGGAGCGTGGTCGCCGGCCCGGTGGAGCGCGAAGAGGAGAGCACCCTCATCTATCTGCGGAACGTGCATGATCACGGCGTTCTCGAGGGCTATGAATTCCGGAAGGGATCGCTGTCGCGCGGTCAATATGTGCTGATTCAAGGGCCACTGAACGGCTTGAACGAGTTTATCGGGTACTACGCGGCGCTCAAACAGGCCCTCAGCACCACTTACGGTGAGCCGAAGTTGGACCGTGTGGTCTGGAACAATGACCTCTATCATCCGCTGCCCGACTACTGGGGCGTGGCCGTGATGATCGGTGATCTCCGCTATCAAGCGATCTGGGAAACGTCCGAAGGGACGCTGACGCTTGATCTCACCGGAGACCGGTACAGCCGATTGTCGGTGGAATATCACGCGCGCGGCGAAAACGCGGAAACCTAGATGTTTGTGCAGGTTGTTCAAAAAATCCTTTCTTTCTCACCCACCAACCCCAGCGACAGTAGGCGCCGCCCCCTGCAAGGCCACAGCGAGCCATTAGATGCAATCGGATAGAAATGCGAGAACGAAGCCTGGGAAAGATGCGTTCTCACGCATCCGGGCGGCGGGTGAGAAGAGTGGCTTTTTCAACAACCTGCTAGGTGGGAATATCCCGGACGCCATCGTAGGACGTCTTCGATTGATGAGTCAGCTTG
>DASTFK010000481.1:0-4687 GCA_035719945.1 Nitrospira sp. | reverse complement strand
CAACGAACAGTCCGCCGTCAGGATACAGAGTGACCTTCCCATCTGTCGGCCGATGAGACGCTGGAGTGGAAGCATCGTGCAGCAGCTTATAGGTATCTTGCCCGTTGAGATCGAAAAAAGCGCCGAGCCCATGCTCTGATGATTGCCCGAATCCTTCTTTCACCTGATACTGATCGTCACCGCCTTCATCGATGAACAGCCCCCAACCGGAATAATCGGCCTTTCCCAGGCCGGTCGTTTGCGCAAAGGCGTACCGGTCGCTTTCGACTCCAGCATCGATCATGAGACTCACGCTATGATCCCATGCGACGCCACCGTCATAAAACGGTCCGGTGGAACCGTAGCGATCGGCGCCATGGCGGTCGTTGAATAATCCGACCCCGTAATGAGCAGATGATCCAAGCCCGTAGCGGGCGGCCAGATATTCATCGTTCCCGTCCAGATCGAGGAAGAGGCCGGTGCCGAAAAAATAGCCGTGTCCCTGGGAAAAATTGGCGCTTTGATACCGGTCGTTGCCTTCGATGTCGAGCAGGAGGCCCCAGCCTCCGGCCAAATTGTAGGCTTGCCAATCAGGCCGTTTGGTCAGGATGCGCTTGCCTGATCCAGTGCCCAACCCGAAGCAATCGTACTGAAATAGGGCATCGCCCGGCTTTGCGGTTGGCGCATCCTCCGCATTGTATGCGCTGGGAAACTTGTTGCCGCATTGGTATTGGTCTTCCCCCTGCAAGTCGATCACTGCTCCGACGCCCTGGGGACCGCCGAACCCGACGGAAAAGCCATGACTGGTATATCGATCGTTGCCCGATGCATCGAACAACAAACCCAGGCCGCCGATGGCTGCGCCTTGAGTCATGCGACTGCCCATATACACATCATTACCCCTGGCATCGAACAGAATACCCAGACCTCCGAACCCCGCTCCGCCGGATCCGGTATCCAACTGATAGACATCGTCGCCTGATTGATCGATCAAAAGCCCTACGCCAAGCCGACCAGTGGCGAGACCCAATGGAGAGCCGGTATAGGTGTCATTGCCTCCAAGATCGATCACCACCGCATTGCCGTGATCCGCATCGCCAGAGGCGGCAATCTTGCCTCGATATAAATCGTCCCCACCCAGATCGATCACGAGTCCAAAGCGTTGATCAAGTTCATAGGTATTGGGACCTGCCCCTCCAATGACAATAATCCCATACGGTGTCTCCTCAACATGCAAGACGGTTCCGGTAATGCCGGTCGGGGCCTTTGACAGCGGCGGAGATTGACCAAACACGGCGACCAGCTGACGTGCCCACGGATCGTTCGCCAAACGGGCCAAGACCTGTGCCGCAGCAATCAAATTAGCATAGTCGACTTGCTCCTCAATTAACTCGGCGAATCGCTGATCGGCCTGGACTCTAGCGATCTTTTTCGTCGATAAGTTCGAAATCTGGGGACTGAATTGCTCGGCAAGGGTTTGGGCATGGCTGAAGAGGAATCGCCGCTCCTCCTCTGTCAGATGCGCCACAGCCTTTTCTCGATGGAGAGACGCCTCCTCGAGGCTTTCCAGCATGAACGCGACCAAATCTTTCCTGGTGAGGTTTGCCGGAACGGATACGGGCTTATGGAATGCCGATGTTCGATCCATGCCGGCTTCCAACACGTCGAGGAGAACTGCCAGATTGACGGCTCGGCCTTCCGCCAGTTCTGCCAGGAGCAATCCCTGACGCTCGGCATGGCTCAGCCCTTCCCAAGGTTGTTTCAGCGCCGCCACGGTGAGGCTGCGCTTATAATTGGCGTTTACCGTGTCGAGCGTCGAATGCGCTTGAATCAACGAGACCTGAGCCGCAGGCAGGAGCCGGTCAAGAACGGGGCGAACAGCAGGAGCCAGGCGTGAAAGCGTCGGCTCCCTCATGGGAGCATTGGCAATGCCCGTGTCCGGAGGACCCAGCCAGGTGAAGAAACCTTGAACGAGACTGCATCCGGGCAGAATCACAAGAAACAGGAAATTGAGCGTCAGGAATATATACCGAATCACGCCGCCCGCGACCTCTGAAAGGATCACTCCTGGGAGACCGTACTGTATCACAGCTTGACAATCAGTTCTCCGAATCGTGGCTGAGGTTTCGCCTGGCGCCGCCACGCACGATTTTGAACTCGTACAGGCGACATTCCAATGCTCCGTTATAAAGAGGGATCCGTCGCGAGGGCGAAAGTCCAATCGCTTTCGCAAGACGCGGGTCGGCGGTCAGAATGTATGCGCGCCATCCGGCAAACTTCCGCTTCAGCCAGTCGCCCAGCTGGGGATAAAAAGATTCAAGTTCGTCAGCGTTACCCAACCGCACTCCATAGGGCGGATTCAGCACCAACACCCCTTTGGGAGCGGGAGGCTCGAGCGACAATACTTCTTGCTGATGAAGACGAACATCGATTGCGACCCCCGCTCCTTGGAATAGTCGTTGCGCCGTCTTGACTGCGGACGCATCGTGATCGGAAGCATAGATCGCAACAGGGATTTCTTTCCGCTGCTTCAGTCTCGCGGCTTCTCGGAGTTGAGCCCACCGTTTCGCATCATGGATCTTAAATCGTTCGAAGGCGAAAGCACGAGCGAACCCAGGGGCGATCCGCCGCGCCATCAGCGCCGCTTCAAGGGGAATGGTGCCTGTCCCGCACATCGGATCCATAAGGACTTCGTCCGGCGTCCAACCGGCGAGCCGCAGGAGGCCGGCTGCAAGATTCTCTCGGAGCGGCGCCTCCACTGTGTTGAGACGGTAGCCCCGTTTGAACAGCGGCTCCCCGGATGTATCGAGATACAAGGTGACGAATTCTGAGTCGATGAATGCGTCGATGCGGATATCGGGATGGTGGGTATCCACCGTCGGCCGCTTTCTCGTTGCAGCGAGAAACTTGTCGCAGATGGCGTCTTTGATCCGTAGCGTCAAAAACTCCAGACTGGGGAGCGGACAGCGATGGGCCGTCACTCTGACTTTAATGGTGTTGGAAGAGGCGAACCAGTCGGGCCACGCCAACTCATAGGCGGCCCGATAGACGTCATCCTCGGTTCGATAAGGCCGATGACCAGCTTCCCAGAGCACTCGGCTGGCGACGTGGCTCCAAAGATTGACCCAGTACATCGTGGACCAGGGTGCTTGGAATCTGACTCCTCCTGCCGCTACAGCCGTCATCGGGATACCCAGCGCGCGTAGTTCCTCGTCGAGCACCTGTTCCAACCCACGAGGGCAGGGTGCAAAAAATCGGTGTTTTGTGCTATCCATGCGCTGAGGCTTCTCTACCGGCATGGCGGCCATGAAGTTTTGCGGCGAATGCGGGAAATCCGTCTCGCAGAAAATCCCTCAGGGTGACAACCTTCCACGATTCGTCTGCGATTCGTGCCAGGCCATTCACTACCATAACCCGAAGATCGTGGCAGGATGCATCCCCGAATGGAAGGGGCGAATCCTGTTGTGTCGCCGTGCCATCGAACCGAAATCCGGTCTCTGGACCTATCCCGCCGGGTTCATGGAAATCGGCGAGGGAACCGAGGAGGCGGCCAGGCGAGAAACGCTGGAAGAGGCCGGAGCGCAAGTGACCATCGTGAGGTTGCACTCGGTGCTCAGCCTTCCCCATATCGGCCAGGTGTACTTGACGTTCATCGGCCATCTGGATGCGGAAGTCTTTGAGGCGGGTGTGGAGAGTCTCGATGTGCGGCTGTTCGAGCGGCAGGACATTCCGTGGGGCGACATCGCCTTTCCCGTCGTGAAGGATGCGCTGCGCCGATATGTGGATGATGTCGTCGGTGGGACGTTTCGCTTGCATGTCGCCGATCTGGCCCACCGCCTCATCTGAATCATTGCTTCAAGGCGTTCTTATGGATGACGGCGTGGATGTCCACCAGTCCCTCACTCCGGTCAACCGCATAGAAGATACGCCAATCAACGACCGCATACTTGTGTAATCCAGGCAAATCAGGCATGACCTCATGGCGAAGATTTTCAACGTTGGAAGCGATCCACTTGGTCTTCTCAAGGAGGCGTTGAGCCATCGGTAGGCCGGCGTGCGCAAGGTCTTGAACGACGCCCGCCTGGAACGTCAGGCGATACCAGGGCATCCCGTTTACCAGCGAAGCCCGAGTTTTTCAGCCAGCTCCTCGCCGGACAGCCGCTCGCTATTTGCGAGAGAGGCCTTGAGTCTTGCGCGCAGCGCCTCGCCCAGTTCCAGGCCTAAGTCAGGATCGCCGATCAGTTCACGCAGGCGGTCATCGACCAGCCCACGCACTAATTGCTTCAATTGCTCTGGCGTCAGCGAGGAGAGATCCATTTCGGGAAGAGAATACGGAGGGCGGCTGGGAAATGCAAACCGCTGAGACGCTAGCTCGGAGGGGCGGTCTTTTCCAACTGCTGGATGAATCGGCCCAACCTCATCTGTTCAGGTTCTGCGACGATGAGGAATTCCATACCGATGCCTTGAGACCCGCACCAGCGCACCGCGGCATTCTCGATTTTTAGCGGGACGGCCTCCCCCGGCAGCTGCAAGAGCAGCGTCAGCTGCATTCCAGTGAACGGCGTAATTAGGCTTTCGACACGACAGCCCTTCGCCGAGAGGTCACGAATGGAACCTTTGTGCCGAAACTGATCGCGCTGAACCAGGACGCTCGGCATGCTGACTATAAAACGACGGTGCTTGCGAGTGACCACAGTGGACGTCCTTC
>DASTFK010000480.1:0-2523 GCA_035719945.1 Nitrospira sp. | reverse complement strand
GGTTATGACCATCTGCCATGCCCGTCGAAAACAATTTTCAGCATGACGAACTCTCTCGGAAAAACCCCGGCGAGCGACTGGCTGTCACCGAGTTGATCGTCGGCGGGCCTCCCGACTCACCCGAGTGGATTGAGGCCATGGCAAGTCATGGTCGCGCCCTCTCGCACGCCGGCGTTCGGACAATCCTCTTCCTTCATGGTGCACTTCACGGGACCGATGTCTTCGGTGCCCAGCGGCTGGACGAAGCCGGCGGACTCAAGCGTGGCTATTCCCGCGGAGTATCTGGGCTCGACGCGTTGCTGGCCGCCATACGGCAAGAGAGCAACGGCATTCCCCTTCTTCCCGTCGGAATGATGCCCCCGCTGAATGACGACGAGGCGACGAAAAAACTACTCGACGAACAGATCGGTGACGCAGGAAATTTTGTACAGGCCGCAGTCGACCTGACTCAACGGGCGATGAACAAATCATCGACAAAGCCGATCACCTGTCTGCGAAGGCTGTGGTCCTCCGAACACCATCACCTCGGACGTGCAATCGCGGCCTTGCGACTCTTGAACGAGCTCAGGACGCATTGTGATGCCCAGCGCCTCGCATCCGGCGATCGCATTCTGGTGCAAGCGCATGGTCAGGCCGGGCTCGTACTGGCTCTCGTATCGAATCTTTTGTGCCCCAGCCCGATCACAGGCAGAACGAAACTCTTCACCATTTTGACCTCCTATGCGGAGCAGAGCGGTCAAGCGGAACTTGCCGCAACCGTCCAGCGGCTGGATTCGCTCTTGGCCGCTGGAAACGTGTTGAACGGTGTGGCATTGGACATCGTCACGCTCGGACAACCGGTGCGTTATGGGTGGGATCCCTCCGGCATTGAAAAGGTGCTTCATGTGGTGAACCACCGGAACCTCCGGACGGACAGCAAGACGTGGCTTGCGAAGATGGAGTTGCCACAGATCACGATGGAAATGCCGATCGCGTGGGGCGGCGACTATGTGCAGCAACTCGCTGTGGCCGGCAGTGACTCCGTCCCGCTGACTGAAGAGGCAAAGGCCGCGAACAAGGCGATCTGGGAGATGGTCGAACCGTTCGACGGGTTCGAGCGTTGGCTGGAATGCGCAAGACGAGCGGTGCGCGTCCCAAACGAAGGACGCTGTCTGCTGGTCGATTACAAGGATTCCACCGGCTCAACGAACCCGCGTGACCACTATTATGGCCACGCCGCCTACACGAGAAGAAACGCGATGTTGTTCAATACGACGCAGATTGTCGACACGTTCTACTCTTCCTAAAATCTCTCGAGTGCCTGCCACCTCACCCCTCCCGCACTTGCACTGCCAGAGGCTCCCAGGCAAACACTCCGTCGATGTAGGCATGGCCGTTCGGCGTCGTCGCGACCAGTTCAATGGATTCATACATGGTGAGCGTTGTCCCGCTGCCCGGGGACACTTCGAGCTGCATGGCCAAGGCGGCGCTGGGGGCCAACGATTCCATGTGTTGATGAGTCTTCACCTCCTTCGGCGTCGCCAGAAGATTCACAAACTGCGCCGGCGGCGTTTGGCGAAACTCACCGTCATAGGTAACCCACAGGCGGGCGATCGCGGCGACATGCGCATGCCAGTCCTCAGCGACGGCGTTGACCTCCACCCAATTGAAGAGCGTATTCAGCCGTGACAGGATCGACACCGTCGTCGGTTCCAGTGACACAGGAAGGGCGAGACTGGTAGAATAGCCGACATGGACGTATCCCAGATTGTCCCATGTCGATGGATTTGCCGCCGCCCTAGCATGAGCCGACTTATTGGGAAGCACGCGTTCGACATAATGGGGATTGGCGCTTAAGCGCAGGTAGTTCGAGTCCTCGAGATAGCGAACCCGGTCATGTTTGCAGAGGATATCGTCGCGGTCTCCGGACATGATCATGTTCGAGTTTCCGTCCGTGCCGGCGAAGATCAGCTGACTCCAACCGATCGGTGCGATATAGCTCGTGCTGACCGAGCTGGTCATGCGCTCGAGCGCCTCCACTCGTTCCCGGATGTCGTGGAAGACAGACTCCAGACCCTCCTTGGTGCCCCGCACCCGTTCCACCATCAGATTTTTTTCAATCCGCCTTTGTTCTTCAAGCTGCCGAACGAAGGAGGCGCTCTGCTTGTCGAGTTCCACGGCATGGATCATGGCTGTATCCCTTTCTCAGGTGGATAAATCCGAATCTTTTCATCGGGGGAAACTCGGGTGGTCTCCGCAAAAGCAGTGCCACTCCTAACTCCGCGTCAACGCGCATCCAGGAAGGAGAGACTGCAGGCGGAGACCAAAGAGCGGCACAGGTTTGAACGGCGTTGTAGACAGAGAGGCGGGCTATTAGGCAGCGGGATTAGGCAACCCCATGTTCCTTGAACCATGCAAGCAAACGGCTCCAGCCGTCTTCAGCCGCCTCCTTGCGATAGCTCGCCCGGTAGTCCGCATAGAAGGCGTGAGGCGTATCTGGGTAGACGATAATCGTCGAAGGGCTGTCGGCAGCCCTCAGGGCCT
>DASTFK010000479.1:0-3881 GCA_035719945.1 Nitrospira sp. | reverse complement strand
CGTGCCGATATCGTCGTCGGATACAAGCAGGAAATGATTCGATCGGCCGTCGAGGCCAACTCCTTCGGGGTGCGCGTACAATTTTTGGTAAACGAGCAGTTCCATCGCGGTAGCATTTCCTCACTTTGGATAGCACGTACTGCGCTGGATGATGACGTGGTGATCATGGATGCCGACGTGCTGTTTCACCGGGAAATTCTGCGCAGGTTGGTTCGTTCGGCATATCCCAACGCCTTACTGATGGATGATTCCGTCAAGCAGACCGGCGAAGAATGCATGGTCGTTGCCGAAGGCGGACGCGTGATCGCGCTCACCAAAAAGATGCCGTCGCGGTATGACCAGGCCGGGGAGGGCGTTGGATTTCTCAAAGTGCGCCATGCGGACACTCCCCATGTCGTGGCGTCCTTGAGGACGTTCGTGGATCGTGACGCCTGGCAGATGGAATACGAAGATGCGCTCATCGGGTTCTTCCGCGACGTCAAGGTAGGCTATGAAGTCATTGGGGGACTGCCCTGGACCGAGATTGATTTCCCAGAAGATGTTGAGAAGGCAGAGCGGGAGATACTCCCAAAACTTTGAGATGAGTATCGCGCGACAAGGCGTATGTCGATGAATGAACCGATCTTAGACAAGGGCACGGAGCTCCAAGGGCTTTCAACGGCCGTGTTGTTTCCGTCCATTGATCTTTTCGGCGGCCCAGTACGGAAGGCGGTCGGGCCGCTCACTCCGATCGTAGGCGTGAGTCTCTTCCAGCGGACCGTCCTCACGCTCCAGCGGGCCGGAATCAGACAACTAATCGTCCTTTCCGGACCAGAGGAGGAGCAACTGAAGCAGGCGCTTCTCAAAGGTCCGCGCGTGACGGTGCCCGTGCGGTGGATGCCAATCCGAGAATTTCCCTTGGACGATCCCCGAACCTGGGAATCGCTTGCCGCTGAAGTGCGGGGGTTCTGCCTGGTGTCGGGTGTCGGCACAGTGTTTCCCCGGCCGCTGATCGAAAAATTGCGCCGCGATGTCCGAGCTGGCCAGGCGATTGTCGTGGGACTGCCAATCACCGAAGGCAGCGGTTCGGAAGCCGTGGTGCGTGCGTGGAGGTCAGGCGGCACCGGTGGCATCGCGGATGTGATGGTGATGCCAGCGTCGGAGCTGAGCGCCGCCGGACGATTGGCGGCCGAGTTTGATACGGTGCCGATCGCCCGGTGGCTGGAGCGAGCTGCTGTAGATGGCCGTGTGCGCCTGCTGACGACGGGAGACGACGATCCAGCCCGCTGGTACCAGCCGGTTCTCAACAACGCCGATCTGCGCCAGGCCGAGCGTCGATTATATTCATCGTTGAAAGGGGAGTTCGAAGGCGTCGTCGATCGTTACTTCAATCGGAAATTATCGCGGTGGTGCACGCGAGCATTCCTTGCGCTCGGCTGGTCGCCGAACGCCATCACGATTCTGGCCACGGTGATCGGTCTTGTCGCTGCGGCAGGATTTGCCTTCGGGACGTATGCCGCTGGTCTTGGTGCGGCACTGCTGTTCCAACTGGCGGCGGTCATTGACTGTAGCGACGGGGAAGTCGCCCGTTTGACCTTCACCGAGTCTCCATTTGGGGCGTGGTTAGATCTCGCACTTGATAATGTCGTGCACATGGCGATCTTCGGTGGAATCGCCATCGGAGCCTATCGGCAGGCGGCCGGCGGTGATCACGGCTGGATGCCGCTTGCTCTCGGAGCTGCCGCCATTTGCGGTAATGCTCTGTCGTTTGCGTTGGTCAACAGGGCTCAAAAAATCAAGACAGCCAGTGAATGGAAAACGCCGTTCCATGCGGCTTGGTCGGATTTCATGTTGAAGAACGTCGCCAGCAGGGATTTTTCCGTCGTCGTTTTCCTGTTTGCTCTCCTCGGGAAGCTCGAAGCATTTTTGTGGCTGGCCGCAATCGGTTCGCTCGCATTCGCCGGAGTCATGATTTGGATCATCCGGCCGACCGCGGTTGCATCCAGACCGTCTGCGTGATTGGCTGGAGTGGAGGTCATGCGCCGCCATATCATCCCGACCTGGTCGCCACAAGCCGTGCCACCCCGGCGCGCTGAGACGTTCGGCGCCCTGCGCGGACACCGAACGACCGGCCAATCAAAGCGAAGCCGCCGTGGCAGTTCAGTGCGTCGCCCCGCGCGAGCACACTGGCTGCGGCCGTCGCTTCTCGCCTCATAGCGTGTGGCGTTATCTGCTATTGGCTCTTGGCTTCCTGACGCTCTTTCTCCTCGTTTGGCACATCGGTCCCGGCAAAATTTAT
This sequence comes from Nitrospira sp., assembly GCA_035719945.1. Classification (GTDB taxonomy): domain Bacteria; phylum Nitrospirota; class Nitrospiria; order Nitrospirales; family Nitrospiraceae; genus Nitrospira_C. Next base: position 1,603 of record DASTFK010000479.1, on the reverse strand, counting down.
GAAGCGGCCGCTCAAGTCGGTCCTGGCGCGCTCCTCGTCATGTTGATCCCTTCGCTGCTGATGTACGTGTTCGAAGCCTATGGATGGAAGCTCACGCTGCGATCAGCGGCAGACGGCATTCCGTTCTGGAAGATTTTTGCGATCAGAACGGCCGGCGAAGTCGTCAATATGACGACGCCCACCGCGTATGTCGGCGGGGAGCCGCTCAAGGCCTATCTGCTTCAGCGACACCAGATCCCCATGGTTGAAGGGCTCGCGTCAGTCGTGATCGCCAAGACCATCATGACGCTCGCCCAGGTGCTGTTCATCCTGGTGGGGATTGCGCTGGCGTTCTGGATGCTGGGAGCGGAAGGATCATCCAGCCAAATCGCGGCAGCCGGCCTCCTTTCTGTCGCCTTGCTGTCGTTCGGAGTTGCGGCCTTCATTTTCGTGCAGAAGCGAGGCCTGTTCATGTGGACCCTCCGGACGCTGCGTAGGCTCGGTCTGCACGTGGCCTTTCTCGAGAGCCGCGAGGAGAAATTACGGTCGCTGGACGAGATCATCCTCAATTTCTACACGCAGCATCGGTCGGCCTTCTATGCGGCCACGGCGCTCTACCTTCTGGGATGGCTAGCGGAAGCCTTGGAAGTGTATGCGATTATTTTGTATTTGGGAGGTCCGGCTTCACTATTGTCCGCGATTCCTATCGGCGCGCTATCGGTGTTCATCAAAGGCGGAACCTTTTTTATTCCGGGAAGTCTGGGCGCACAGGATGGAGGTAATTTATTGCTGCTGAAGGCCTTCGGCTACTCGGACGTCACGGGGATCACGTTCGCGCTTTTGAGGCGTTTCCGAGAACTGGTCTGGATCGGGATCGGACTGGTCTGCTTGGCGGCGATGGGAAGAGGACAAAAGCGAGATACGCCAAAACTAGGATAGCGCGGCGCGCTGTTGTTGAAGCAGTTGAATCCGCTCGATCATCTTGTCCCAAACGAAGGAATGCAACCGTAAGTTGGCGTCCCGTTCCACCTGAATGAATTCGACGCCGGCGCGTGTGCCATTGACCCATTTGACTTCGGCTGCATCGATCGCCAAGGACTCTGTTTTGTCGGGAAGGAGCAGGCGAAGCGCCACGTGCTGGTGTGTGAGGAGCGGCTCGTCCGTTTCGATCGAGCATCCCATGGCTGACAGGTTGGTGATCGTTCCCTCTCCAACGGTCGACGTGATGCAGTACATGGCGGGATACGCTAACGACAGGCGGTAGAGGCTTCGATGGTATGCCCTGATATCATCCATGCGGCCAGTGTACTGTGCTTCACCGATCAAATGAATCCCCCCTTCGAGGGGCGAAATCTATGAACGTCCGCCTCCGCCTTCCTGAATGCGAACAGGCGGTGACTGCCGCGAGAAACAGGAAGCCAATGACAATCCGTCCGCTTGCGTTTGCCAGGAAGGTCAAGCTGTTGTGCTGAGATGTCCAGGATCTCGCAGAGCGCGGTGGTGCGATCTCTTGTCACGAGACCACACCGAGAAACCGGCATACGGAATTGTCGGCGTCGGGACGTCATCGGTCCCTCCGTGATTCCTTGAGTGAATCGACAAGAGAGGATCAGACCGTCAAGAC
>DASTFK010000478.1:0-2275 GCA_035719945.1 Nitrospira sp. | reverse complement strand
GTCTTGGCGTTGGCCCTCGATGAACTGCTGTGGGTCTTGTTTCGTCACGGTATGGATTTGATTCCGTCACCCTCCGCTCAAGGCACAGACAATATACACGCGGTCCTCTTGCCCCAGAGGAGCCAGCAGTTCCTGCGCCTGCTCGTCATTCACGAATATTCGGATGTGGGGCCTGATCCTGTCCTGTTCCGTCACGATGCGAAAGCGAAAACCGGGATAGCGGGCATCCAACGAGGACAGCACCTCTCCAAGCGTCGATCCTTCGACCTCCACTTCGCTTTGCTGTTTCGTGTACGCTCGCAGCGCACTCGGGATATGGATCTTCATCGCCCGAACGTGGCGGCTTCCACGGCATAAATCTCCGGCAAGTGACGGGCAATGCACACCCAGCTCAGCCCTTCCGTGCGGCTCGCCCAAATCTCGCCACTGGTCGTTCCGAGATAGAGCCCGACCGGGTCATGGGCGTCGCGGGTCATCGCCTGGCGTTTCACCGTCCACCAGGCGTCAGATTTGGGAAAGCCCTTATCAAGGCGAGACCAGGTATTCCCGGCAGTTCGCGTCACATACGCGGCAGGTTTTCCTCCCAGAGTGACCCGTGGCCACACGGTCGAGCCGTCCATGGGGAACACCCAGGCGACATCCGCATTGCGGGGATGGATGACCATTGGGAAGCCGATGTCGCCGATCGCCTTGGGCATGTTCTTGCCGACGCGTACCCATTGATTGGACGGACGATCGAGACGATAAATCCCGCAATGGTTCTGCTGATACAACCGGTCAGGATTGCTGGGACACAAGCGGACGCAGTGTGGATCATGAAACGTCACGGTGGCGGGGTCGAGCCCTTCGACGACCTCAAGCCCTTTGATCAACGGGAGAAAGGTCTTGCCTCCGTCCACCGATTCATGGACGCCGCCACCGGACATTGCAAAATAGAGGTGCTTGGGATTGCGCGGATCGACAATGATGGAATGGAGCTTGGGGCCGTCCGGCGTGCCGTCCTGCACAGTGCCCATCCATTCAATGTATTGCGGGTCTTCATTGATGTACGAGAAGGCGGCCCAAGTCACGCCGCCATTGTCTGACCGGAACAGACCCTGGGGCGACGTGCCGGCATACCACGCATCGGGTTCGTTGGCATGGCAGGGAGTGAGCCAAAACACATGATTGACAGAACGGCCTTGTTCCCCCTCCGGCACCTTTCGAAAGGCGGGAGGCGCCGAAGACTCTTTCCACGTCTTGCCGGCATTCGTCGAACGGTAAATCGTTGGCCCCAAATGGCCAGTGCTGACGGCCATCAGCATCGTGCGTCGATCGCGCGGGTCGAGGACCATGTGGTGCACGATGTGGCCGAGAAACATCGGCGCAGACAGTTTCCATGTCCGTCGAGATGCATCGCTGCGCAGCGTGAACGCGCCCTTCCGAGTGGCGATCAATAGGGTCACCGCCCCCTTGGTAGCGGGTGTGCCTGTCATGGTTGTACGAACCATCTAGTCCTCCTAAAATGGGTCGAATTTCGTCGCTCAACGCCGGCGCCGCTTGAGCCGACTCTTGGCGCGTCTGGCAGCCGGCTTTTTTTTGGGCGGCTTCTGGTCCATTTTTGCTTGCCATAGACCGAACGTGGCCCCAGTCGGATCATTGATGATGCTCAACCAGCCGTATTGTCCAGCCACCATCACCTCTCGATGGATCGTCGCTCCCAGACTCCGGGCTTTCTCGGTGACGGCGGTGATGTCATCCGTCACAATGTAGGGAATCCAGAACGATTCCGATCCCGCTTGGGGGCTCTTCATCATGCCTCCAGTTGGGGAGAGCTGCTCATTGAAGAGCGAATAGGGCATATCCGGAAGGTCGCGGACTTTCCAGCCGAAAAGCTTCTGGTAGAAGTCTTTGGCCTTGTCGAGGTTCTGAGTGATCAATTCGATGTGCCCAAAGTTGGTCGCCATTGACGCCCTCCGTCGATGTGGCCGCCGGTTACTTGATGGTCTGCAACGTCTCGCGCAGTTCTTTGAGTTCCGCGATCGAGAGGTCGAGATGCTGATCGCGTTGCGGCTGATCATCTTTGAATTTCCAAAGGCGTTTGAAAATGGTGATCAATTCCTTTTTATGGGTCACAGCAAGATCATAGGCCGGTGTCTTTTGCTGTTCTTTGGTGACCTCGCAGTAGGAATCGAGGAGGGCATGCAATTGGTTGTGGTAATCGTCGAACTCGGCATCGTTGCCCTTCCCGCCTCTTGCTTTGGCTGCGGTTGCTTCCATCATCGTGGTCAGGTTG
>DASTFK010000477.1:0-3847 GCA_035719945.1 Nitrospira sp. | reverse complement strand
CGGATCGTCGACCGGCGCCCGCTTGGAGAAGACATCGCTGATGGCGGTATCGATCGAACTGGCCAACAGGGAATGGGCTTCCTGCAGCGCAGCGACGACGTCAGGAGCAAGTCCGCCGACAAAGGGAAAGGCACCTGGCGGCTCCGCGCTTTCCAGCTGCACCCAACACCAGGGAGCAAGACTCAGAAAGTGTTCGCGTGGCAGCTTGGTCCAAGTCGTGCTCATCTAGGCCCGTTGACTAATCGTCGGTTCGTACAGCGCTTGAATGACGTTTCCATCCGGATCGGAAAAATAAAACGAATAGCTGCCGTCCCGATGTTGCTTCGGACCTTTGGCAATCGCCCCGCCTAACGAGACAATCTTCGACTCGATCTCCCGGTACATCCGATCGACAGAACCGGGATCGTCAAGAATCACGCCGATATGATCGAGCAGCTGCGCCTTCGGAGGCTGATAGGCGGCGAGCTCGCCCAGTGAGATCTGATGGAGCGCGAGATTATCGCCTCCCGAGCTGAGATAGACATTGTCGGTATCCGGCTCCCAGACGACCTTCAGTCCGAGGAGCCCCTCATAAAACGCGCGAGAGCGCGCGAGATCTGTGACGCGCAAGGCCACATGGCGAAAGCCTCGATGCAGGGCTCGATCCACGACACTCCATCCGCAGGCCTCAGATGTCGTTGACTGCCTGCTGCCGTATAGTAGGTGGGCCTCTAGAGCGCCGTCAAACTGAATTTCGCCCGCATCATGAGGCTGCCGCCCGGATTGACGTTGTGTTACCATTCCTCGCGTAGCAGACAGGAGTCCTTCATGCCTTTCCTTTTCCTGTTCGTCGTCTGGACATTCTTATTCGTCCCCGGCGTCCTGTTCGCCAAGGAGCCAGTGTCCTCGGGAACAGAGACCAGCCCGATGGTCCTGATCCCTGCTGGGCCGTTCCCGATGGGTGTACCGCCGGGAGACCGCGATGGAGGACGTGACGAGTATCCTCGCCATGAAGTGTATCTCCACGCCTATGAGATCGATGCGTACGAGGTAACAAATGGATGGTACTTGGGATTCGTCAAGGCCACCGGGCACCGCGTACCTCAGAATCCCAAGAATCCTACCAGGAACCTCTGGCAAGGAGACGCAATCACCGAGTCGCTCGGCGACCGCCCGGTCGTCAACGTAGACTGGGCCGATGCTGCCGCCTATTGCACCTGGGCAGGAAAACGGCTGCCGACCGAAGCTGAGTGGGAAAAAGCCGCAAAGGGCAACCACGATTGGCGCTTTCCATGGGGCAACGTGGAACCCACCGCCAAACACCTCAATTACAATCAGCAGTGGATCGGTGAGAAAACCTTGATGCCGGTTGGCAGTTACGAAGCAGGCAAGAGCCCGTACGGCGTCTACGATATGGCCGGCAACGTCTGGGAATGGGTCAACGACTGGTACGATGCCCACTACTACGAGAAAAGTCCCAAGAAAAACCCGAAGGGGCCCGAGACGGGCACCAAGCGCGTGCTCCGGGGATCAGGCTGGCAGAATGAAACGCCGACCGTGCGCATCTTCACGCGCGTCGACAGCGACCCGTTCATCAGAAATGAATCGACTGGATTCCGCTGCGCCCGCGATGCGAAATAATCATTTGCACTGAGACTCCGCACCATCGCGTGGTACAACCGTGACATGACCGGATCGGACCAGACAGATCAGCTCAGAAACAAGACGAAACAATTCGCCATCGGCATCCTTAAGCTCTGCGGCCCCCTCCCCAAGACACCGGAAACCCTTGCCATCCAAACGCCGCTGGTGAAAGCGGCCACCACTCTCGCCGCAAACTGCCGGGCGCTCGCGCGGGCCTGGTCGGAAGATGATTTTCACCGGAACCGCAATCTCGCTTCGGGTGACGCCGATGATTGCGTCTTTTGGCTCGAGTTGCTCGCAGCGGCAGGCACCGATCAGGACCAACCGATCCAAGCACTGCTCGATGAGGCTTCCGACATTGTGGCACTCCTGTCGATTTGCGGCGAGCCGGACAAGCCTGCGCCTTCAGACCAACCTGAGGTTGTCGTCACGCCACAGACCGAGGTGACTCCCTCACCGCCGTCCTTGCCCACGGACTTCCACGGGTTACGGGTGTTGTCGTTTGAAAGCCGCATGGCCACGGACATGGCGAGATTGATCCGGCGGCATGGCGGAGAGCCACTGGTTGTGCCGGCTCTGAGGGAAATTCCGATCCCGCTTCAAGACAATGGCGCCGTCTTTCGCTTCGGGGTGAAGCTGATTCTCCATCAGGTCGATATCTTGATCCTCATGACAGGGGTCGGAGCCAAGGCGCTGTTTGAGGTGCTACAGACGCGCTACCCGCTCGCCGAAATCATCGAGGCGCTCAAGAAAACCATCGTGGTCACGCGCGGTCCGAAGCCGTTGGCCGTGCTGAAGGCCATGGGGCTGGAGGCCAATATCACGGTGCCGGAGCCCAACACATGGCAAGACGTGATCGCAACCCTGGATTACTACCGCCCCGTACAAGGGTTGAAAATCGCCATACAGGAGTACGGGGTGTCCAAGCCGGAGATGATCGAGGATTTGAAGAAGCGCGGCGCCGAGGTGTTTTCAGTGCCCGTCTACCGCTGGGCGCTTCCGGAAGACACCGCACCGATTGAAGCGGCGATCGGGGAAGTGCTCAAAGGGGCGATGGCCGCGATGATGATTACGAATGCCGCCCAAATCGATCACGTCATGCAGCTGGCGGAGCGCGCCCATACGGTAGAACCGTTTAGAGAGGCCTGCAGGAAAATCGTCGTGGCGTCCATCGGCCCCACCGCGACGGAAGGGCTCAGACACCACGACCTTCCGGTCGATTTCGAGCCCTCACATCCGAAGATGGGCATTCTCGTCAAGGAATTCAGCGAGCAAGTCCACGCCCTGCGGCAAGCCAAGTCCAAGTCCCCTCAACAACCGGAAGCCTGAGCGGCAGGCTCGATCTATCGCGGACTTGTTTGCGGAGTCGTGGACGCCTCCGCCGGTTCCTTGACATCACGCGCGCACCGAAAGCCAAGCCAGTTCATTTTGGTTTGGGGATCAGTGCCGTTTCGCTGTGCGGGACGCACGGAAGGCGTGCTGTCAATCCAGCCTCCACCGCGGAAAGCCTTCTGGGTTCCCTTGTCAGGCCCCTTTGGATTTCGGTTCGGCGCCTTTTTGTAGTAATCCGGGTCGTACCAGTCTGCTGTCCATTCGGCCACATTGCCGGCCATTTGAAACACACCATACGGACTGACGGCATTCTCGTACTTGTCGACAGAGATGATCGGCGGGTAGAGCAGCAGCCGCTCCGGTCGGTCACGCACCGGTCCGGACAACCCGCTGCGGCCGAAGTTCGCGCGGCTCAAGCCGGCCGGTTCGTTTCCCCAAGGGTAGATGCGTCCGTCTTCACCGCGCGCCGCCTTCTCCCATTCCGCCGAAGTGGGCAGACGCTTGCCCGCCCACTGACAATAGGCATCCGCGTCGAACCAGGAGACGTGCATGACCGGGTGGCTGACCATCGTTTCTTGAAAGTTTCCGCCGTCGTATTGCCAGTCGATGAGGGGGGCTCGGTTGGTGGCAAGCACGAACTTCAAGAACTGTACAGTTGTGACTTCGAATTTATCGATCTCGAAGGCGTCCAGATAGACGCTCCGCTGAGGAAACTCAGGGCGGTAGGCGTTATGATCGATTTTTTTGTCGCTCCCCATGATGAACGAGCCCGCCGGGACACGGACCATTTCGTCGTGAGCGGGCAGCTTGGCCCGTTCAGCCGCAATCTTCTTTCCTTCCGGCGTCCACTCCCTCGTCACGTCTGCCACGTCCAGGGCCCAGGCTCCCGGCC
>DASTFK010000476.1:0-2514 GCA_035719945.1 Nitrospira sp. | reverse complement strand
TGACAGCCGCGGCTTCGAAATAGACAGGGATTGAACCATCGGATGCATGAAACGACACCGGCAAGAGGCCAGGCGCGATGGTGGCCAGGACGCTGTAGAGATAGGCGGCTCCAGTCCCGAGGCCGATCAGCGTGAACATGTTCGGCGCCCGGTGAACGATCGAGTTCCAGGCACGTTCAAAGAACGGCCAGCCTCCCCAGAGCACGACCGGCGTGGCCAACGACAATTGAATCCAGTTTTTCACCGGGCCGTTGAGAATCTGACGCGCCGGTATCATATCGGCCATCGCCAAGATCATCACGAGGAGCGCGGGACCGAGGCTGATCCAAAAGCGCCTCGCCATGTCCAGAAGTTCTGGATTCGGTTGCTCTTCCAACGTGACGATTTTGGGCTCCAACGCCATGCCACAGATGGGACAAGCTCCTGGCTCGGTCGAAATGACCTCCGGATCCATCGGACAGATGTATTCCACTTTGGAGCCGGGGGGAACGGCCGTCGGTTTCGTGATGCGTTGCGCCGGCGGGATCAGAAAGGCAGCGGGATCCTGGCGAAACTTGGCCAAACAGGCTGTTGAACAAAAGTAGTATGTCTTGCCTTCGTGCACAGAGGAGCCAGCGGCGCTTTCGGGCTGAACGGTCATTCCGCACACAGGATCGACCTGTGCGCCCTCAGTGGCAGGGCTGGGCGGCATCATCTGAATCGAGGACCTTTTGCCGAGGCTGAGCAGGCCTGAACCTTTCGGTCGAAGCGCTCGTTCCGGATCGGCTTTGAACGTTTCGAGACAGGAGGCGGCGCAAAAGTAGTAGGTGACACCTCTATATTCGTATTGCCCGGCAGCCGTCGTCGGATCGACGGTCATGCCGCAGATAGGATCGCTCGCCATAGTGGGATGGTGAAAATGATTGTCTGCCGCGGCCTCGTGGACGTTCAACTCACCACATGCTACCGCATCTATCGCTTCCCGTCCGCATCGAGGATGCTCTGGATCACGAGTCTCAGGTTTTCGGGATCGATTTTTTCCACTTTGATGTTGCCGTCCAAGAGGATGGTCGGTGTTTGCTGCAGCTTGATGCGCTCACCCCACTTTCTGCCTTCTTCAAAGAGTTGAGCCGGCTTTCCGCTGGCCATGCCCTCTTCAAACGCTTTGGGATCGAGCCCGACTTCCTTGATGAGCACTTCCCGAATCGAGCGGTCGAGCACACCGGTCACCTTGTCCTGGTGAATCGTCCGGAAGAGCACTTTCTTCATTTCATTGCCCTTGCCCATCAGCTTGGCCTGTTCATACATGTCGAACGGCGTGGGCAGTTTTCCTCTGATCACGGGAAAGCCGACCATCGTCGTCTCGAGCTTCTTTCCGAATTCTTTCTCGAGAATGGGCAGCCCTTCACCGTCGAAATGATGACAGTGTGGGCAGTAAAAATCTGCGAACTCCACCAGCTTGACCTTTCCTGGTTTGTGAGTCGAGTGCTCATCCTTCAGGACTTCATACTTGCCCTTTAATTCCGGAGGGGCGGCCTGAACCGGCCCGCTACCGCCAAGGAGGATGGTTGCCAGCTGGATTCCGGCGATCAAGGTCATGCTGGTCCAACGTGCGATCTTGCCCATGCCCGCTCCTTTCCTGGAAATGCCGTGCCGTGATCGGTCATTATATCGAATACCTGCGGCACTTTGCTGTTTGTTATAATTCGTGTTATGCGTTCAGTCTCCTCGTTGCGCATTGCCATCGCCCTCTGTCTTTTCCTCAGTGGATGCGCGAGCCAGCAAGCCGAAGAAGGCTCGGCTGCCATTCCGATCACCTTTCTTCAAGTCAAAGCCGCTCCCGATTCCTACAGAGGACAGTCCGTAGTCTTCAGTGGAGAGGTGCTGAGTGCCAGGCGACTCAAGGATGGGACACGGATTGAGATCTTACAGCTCCCGCTCGACCGCTCGGGACACCTCGGTACCGACCGGACTCAGTCCCAAGGCCGGTTCGTCGCGATGCACAGGGAATTTTTGGATCCTGCCACAATACCCCCTGGTACCCGACTGACGGTAAATGGAGAAGTCACAGGGTCGATAACCCTGCCGCTCGACGAAACGGAATATAACTATCCGGTCATCGAAGCGCGTCACATCGAGGTCTTACCTCCGCCTGAGGTGGCTGCGCAATGGAGGCGGCCCTACGCTTATCCTTATATGGGGTCGGGCTACTGGGGGCCTTACGGCAGTCCCTATTGGCGTCCTTGGCCGTATCGCTGGTAATCGGGTTGTCGACCGCTCCTCAGGTCGCTCTCACCGTCCGGCAGTCCCGATAATCCGTTCCACACGATCGTCACGGCCGCCGAGGTTTCGGTACTTGTGATACTGCGCCAGCGCGCGCGGCATGTCCTTGCGGTGCAGCTCGTAAAACACGCCCAGATTATAGTGGGCTTCGGCGTAGTCGGGTTTCAGCGCGACGGCCTTCTCGTACTCCTGTTCCGCCTCTTCGAGCTTGTTCATGCTGGTATAAATCACGCCGAGATTCATGTGCGCCTC
>DASTFK010000475.1:0-5015 GCA_035719945.1 Nitrospira sp. | reverse complement strand
GGAAGTGTTGGCTGTAGTACTCGCGGTCGGCCAGATTTCCGTCGACGATAAGTATGACCGGCGCGTGCGACATCTGACGAACCGCCCTTCTCATGTCGGCGGTCGGCGTGAAAAGCCGTCGGCATCGAAAGGGACTATAGTCCTGATATGAAAGATTCATTAGAGGTGAGTGGCCCTAGGGTGAAGCAGGAGCGCACAGATCTTCTCCGGGGATGCGAGATTTCACCAGGCTCTGACTGTCTGAAGCAGTCGCCGCACCGCTAAGGCGCCCAAAATCCGATCAAGACTATAGATGTCACGGCGGCGTGCTGGTCTGGCCATCCGCATTCACTTCGGCTTTCCACAAGGCACTCGGACGAAAGGTGACCACTCTGCGGGCAGCGACGGTTATGGCCTCGCCCGTGCGCGGATTGCGTCCCTGGCGGGGGCCTTTACTGTGCACCGTAAACCTGCCAAAACCAGTGATGATGATCGGTTCTCCTTGATGAAGCGTGGACCTGAAGAGGTCTAGAATCCGGTCAAGAAGGTCGGCCGCGTCTGTTTCAGAGACTCCGGCTTGCTGATGAATACTTCTAGCAATATCCGCTTTTGTCATATGGTTTCATTTTCCTTTGCGCACGAAACCGCTTATCAGGGTCGTTCTCCAAAAACATTAGAAAACTTCGTCTGAAAGATAAGAGAGTTAGCCTGATTGAAGCAGCATTGAAGGCTGGGAAACAAGCAAAAAACCGATCCTCACTAGCGTCCGTCAGGCGTAAGGAGGAGCATTTTGACACGCCGCTTTTCGGCCGCACGCGCTCTCTCCATATTCGAAGCAAGGAGCCATACTAACGCAGTCATTGTGACAACCTACGCCGAAGAGACGTGCGAAGGACAAGTCCTGATAAAGAAGTGGCGCTTGTCCTACACCGTATGAGGTTTTCTCCGATGCGACAACTGCGAAGGTATGCTCTGATGCCACCAGGGTTCTTCCCAGTGTCACACAAACGAGATATGTGTCCTTCCTCTCGGTCAGTCCTGCAAGCAGTAGGTCGAGTTTCACGGCGGGAAACACATTGCCGCGTAGCGGACGGGAGGCAAAATATGAAACGGCACACGATCATATGGGGCATCACAGTGAATGTTCTCGTTAGCCTCCCTCTGATAGGAATCGCTGACGATCAAGGAGGGGTCAAACACTCGGCAGTGAAGGAATCGCAAAGCGGACAAGTCGTTCACACAGCCACATATCAACCTCCGCGAAAGGGCGCTCCAGCGCCAGGTCTGAAGAGAGGGGGGGGAACCCGTGGAATGAACAAGAGTGTGCCGGTCATTAGTCTCTTAGCTCCGGAGCATGTCGGTCTGACGCTCCAGGAGCAACCGGTGCTCTATTGGTTCACGCCTACGAAGCAGGATCGTGCGTTCTCATTTGAATTCACCTTGATTGGCGACAACGCCGAGGCACCCCTCGTCGAAACGAAATTGTCCCCTGCGGCACAAGCAGGGCTTCAAGAGATAAAGCTATCGGACTACAAAGTGAAATTGTTGCCGGGCGAGCGGTATCTATGGTCAGTGTCATTGATTATGGATGCAGAAGAACGTTCCGCCAACGTTGTGGCAAAGGGAGCTATCGAACGTGTCGAGCGGGAAAAACTGGAGTACCCCCTGGCCGCCAATTTCAGCGAAGCCGAGGCTGCCACCCGGTATGCGGAGGCCGGAGTATGGTATGACGCGATCATGGCGATCACGGATCGCATCCGGGCAAACCCGGCCAACAAGGAGCTGCGAGAGCAGCGCGCAGCGTTCCTTGACCAAGTCGGGCTGTCAGAGGTCGCCAAGAACGATTTGATGTCTCGTGCGTCGAACTGAGAAGCAGGCCCTCATCTGAGGCAATCTTGCTCAGGCTTCGGCCCGTTCGACCACGGAGCTCGTAACCCGGAACGTGACGATCGCGTGGGCTTTGCCTTTGACGCTGACTTCACCGAGCCGCTCTAGTTGAAAGCGGCCATTTAGAAACCGCGCCGTTGTCTCGCTAATTAAGATACGGCAGGGATGACGGCCAGGTGTTTCTGCCACAACCTCCCGATCCAAGCTTTCCAAACGCGCCGCCGCATTAACCGTATCTCCCACCGTCGTATATTTCATGCGCTCGGCACTTCCAACGCACCCCGCGAGTACAGGCCCAGTATGGATTCCAATGCGCATGCCCACAGTAGGAAGACCTTCTCCTTCATGTTTGTCGTTCATCCGGTGCATCTCTTGTTCCATGGCTACGGCACAGGCGACGGCATGAGTTGCATCTGTGGAGATTTCTTGATCAGACACTCGCTTTAGCGGGACGCCAAAATTGGCTTTGATCGAGTCGCCGGCGTAGTCGTCAATGACGCCGTCATGTCTCATGATGACCTGCGTCATGGCATCCAGGTAGGCATTAACCCAGGCCATTAAGGCTTGCGGCGTCATCTTCTCGGACGCCGCGGTGTATCCCTTGAAATCCAAAAATAGTACCGTGACGACAAGTTCCTGAGGCCGTGGTCGGCCGCCTTCTAGTAATTGTTCTCTCTGTTCCCAGATACTGTTAGCGACTTCACGCGATACGTGCCGCGAGAACAGTTGCATCAACAGCGCCCGTTCGTGCCGTTCACGACCCAGTGTTGAGGCGACGACGGCCGCAGTGGCCACAAACCAGGTGAGAGCGGCTGGAGCTTCAGGAATCCACCAGCCTGACCAAAATAATAGGATGACGATCGCCGTCATCACGAAAAGACCACCGACGGCGATCAGCGCAAAACGCAAAGGAGAACGGGCCCAGACACCAAACCCGCCAGCAAGAATCCCCCACAAGAGAATCCAGGCACCCTCCGCGGTTTCGCTCATGACTTGGATCGAAGCACGGCCATCCAGAGCGGCAGCCAAGAGCTGTTCGACCAGGATGCCATGCAAGAACACTCCTTGAAACTGGTCGCCCTCTCGCAAATTATATCGAACCGGAATATGAAAGACATCGGGCACGCTTTCGGCCGTCACGCCGATCAACACGACCCGATCCGTGATGTGCCGTGCGTCCACACGACCGGCAAGGAGATCAGTCAAGGAAAACGCTTGGAACGGAGCCGCGGCACCGCCGAAGTCGAGCAAAATCTGGTAACCACCCGCATCCGCATTGACATAACCGCCATCGGAAGGACCGAAGGCTTTGAATGTCGTCGGCCCCAAACGAAGCAGGTCGGAGTTGGATGGGTCTGGCTGAGGGGCAATCCCTTCCGCCGCCAGATAGAGGAGCGCCAGCCTGAGCGCAAAGGCATACGCGACTTGTTCGCCATCGTCCTGAAACAGCAATGCCCGCCGAACGAGCCCATCCGGATCGATCACGACATCGTTGAATCCGATCTGCTCGCTCCCCTCCAGCACCAGAGGTGGCGGAATACGATTGACCGTCCCTCCTCCTAATTGCGTGACCATGATGATTTGAGAATGCTGAGGCAGGAACGTGGTGAGCTTCTCGTGTCCGGGTGGTACCTCAATATCGCGGTAAATATCGACACCGATGGCACGAGGCTTCTGCCCAATGAGTTGCTCGAGGGTTTGTGCCAGCGTCTCGTCGGTAATGGGCCACCGGCCCTGTTGGCGGATGTCGTCTTCGGAGAGCGTGATAAACGTAATGCGGGGGTGGGTCGAAGCGGTGATCGGTCTGGACTGGAGGAGCCAGTCGTACAGGTTGAGTTCAACCTGCTGGAGCTGTCCGGTACTCCGCAAGCCCAGAATGAGGAGGGCGCACAGAAGACCGGTTACGACGCTCGCAACCAACGGCGATTGAAAGATGTGACGTGCGCTTCGCATCGCAGGAAGCACACTAGCCTGAGTCAATCATGACGTCTACATGGTAGCCAGGCTATAACCAGTTGTTCAACAACAGGAACGGCGACCAAAAAATCGGATGTTGGAAGTCCGGATTCTCCAACAACTTCAACTGAGCCTGTCTTAACGCCATCGCCTTCGACAGCGAAGGATCTTTGAGCTGGGTATAGAATTCGATGACTAATGCGGAAGAGGCTTCGTCATTGACGAACCACAATGTGGCGAGGGCGCTCCTGGCCCCTGCCTTGATTGCGATCCCCGCTAATCCTAAGGCGGCACGGTCGTCACCCGCTGCAGTCTGACAGGCGCTGAGAGTCAGCAACTCGAGCGGCTGGTCTCGAAACCGGAAATACCCCACGACCTGATTCAGACGATCCATCGTCAGCTTATCATCGAACGTCAGCACAAAGCTCTTCTTCACGTCACCTTCGAACCTTCCGTGGGAGGCGATGTGTACGATCGTAAACGGGTTCTCTTTCATTTCCTGTTCCAGCTGCGGAACGCGAAATTCCTCATTGAGGAGCCGGTGCGTCTTATAGAGCGCTCCGATTGCTTTCAGCTCCTCTTCGGTATTCGGCAGAGGCGGAAACCCTTGCACTCCTTCGGTGAGGCCAGCGGAAAGCACTTCAATGCGGTCCCGCGCCAGTGGTTTCGGGTCGGTCAAATTCAATCCCGGCGTCGTCGCGACAGCATACTTCACGATCAGAAATTGTTTTCCATCGTGCAGCGCGGCGAACGGGATCATCCGGAGTGGGCCGTCAGGCACAATCACCAGCGTGTCGAGATCGAATTTTCCAAATATCGATTCAAGAGGCCGTAGAAGCCAGTCGTAGAGACGTTGAGAGCGACGCAGATACTCACGCGTCGTTTCCTTCTGCAAGAGGGTTCGAAAGGCCCGAACCTCCTCCGTGAGTTCCTCTTGGCGGACCTGAACAGTGAGTCGATGCATGCCATCGGGCAGACTGACGAGGAGTTCCGTCCGATCGGGAAGAATGATCGGATAGAGAATAGCCGCTCGCCGTGAGACGTCCTCAAGCTTGGTCGGACGTGTTTGGTAGGCGTCCACGCATTCGTCGCTGAAATAGTCACGAAGCTCGGCCGATTTAAACAGTTCTATTGCCTCGCGCGCCTTGATGAGGTACGGCTGTGCTTCTTCTCTGCTGGAGGTGCCACTCGAG
>DASTFK010000474.1:0-4864 GCA_035719945.1 Nitrospira sp. | reverse complement strand
GATTTCGCCGTGGCCATCAATCCAGAGTTTTTGCGTGAGGGGACGGCCATTGCGGATTTTCATCATCCGCCGTTCACCTTGATCGGCTCCGACGATGAGGAAAGCGCGGGAATCCTGCAGCAGCTGTATGCCCAACTCGATGCGCCGGTTCTCATCATCGGCGTCAAAGAGGCCGAGATGGTCAAATATGCCTGCAACTGCTTCCACGGATTAAAAGTCGCTTTTGCCAACGAGGTGGGGGCGCTGTGCAAGGCATTCGGTATCGACAGTCATCGCGTGATGGACGTTTTCTGCAAAGATACGAAGTTGAACCTGTCCGCCTACTACTTGAAGCCGGGATTTGCCTTTGGAGGGTCCTGCCTCCCCAAGGACCTGCGCGCCTTGGCCTATAAGGCGAAAACTGCCGATGTCGATGTTGCCTTGTTGAACGCTATCCTCTCCAGCAACCGGCGTCATATCGAGCGAGGCGTCGACATGGTGCTTCGCACAGGCAAAAAGCGCATTGGTGTCCTCGGGCTCAGCTTCAAGGCCGGCACGGACGATCTGCGTGAAAGCCCGATGGTGACGTTGATCGAGACGCTGATCGGCAAAGGCATGCAGGTCATGATCTTCGATCGGGAAGTGGAACTGGCCCGGCTGTTCGGGGCCAACAAGACCTACATTGAGCAGGAAATTCCACACATCTCTTCGTTGATGAAGCGACGCCTCGACGAAGTGATCGAGCAGTCAGAAGTCATTGTGCTCACGAAACGATCCGATGAGTATCGGGCGGCGCTTGAGCAAGTGAGCCATCCGCCCCTGATCATCGATTTGGCACGAGTCCTCGAGGGCAGGGCGTCAGATGCCGGCTATCAAGGAATCGGGTGGTGAACAGGCCACAGCGGCCATAAAGGAATGACCGGAGGAGGAATCTACGATGTACGCGTTCGTTGCAGCAGCCATACTTCTGGTGTCGTTGCTTACGCCTGCATTCGGATGCGCGGGGGCGCCGTCCGTTGCACGACAAGAAACGGCCGCCCCTGAGGCTCCGCGGGAATATGTGGACACCACATTGGTCCCGTCGTCAGGACGGACGATCCGCATCGGTGAAGGGGACGACCTCCAAGATGCGATCGATATGGCGCAACTCGGCGATACGATCCTGCTGGAGGCGGGAGCCACCTTTAAGGGACCGTTCATTTTGCCGAAGAAAACAGGGACAGGCTGGGTGACGATCAGGACCAGCACACCGGATAAGCCATTCCCTGCTCCCGGCACCAGAGTTTCCCCGGCCCACGCGCCGCTGATGCCCAAGCTCATCTCCTGGAAAGGGGAGGGCGTGGTCCTTGCGGATCGAGGCGCGCATCACTACCGGCTCATCGGCATCGAGGTGGTGCCCTCTGAGGGGTCTTTTCTCTATTCGCTGATATGGTTCGGCACAAATCGGGAACAGTCGCTCGAAGAACAGCCCCATCACATCATCGTCGATCGCTGTTACATCCACGGCGATCCGAAAAAGGGGTCGCGGCGAGGCGTGGCGTTAAATGGCAGGCATTTGGCGGTCGTGGATTCTTATGTTTCCGACTTCAAGGAGGTCGGAGCAGATTCCCAGGCCATCCTGGGCTGGGGGGGCGCCGGTCCATTCAAAATCAGCAATAATTATCTGGAAGGGGCTGGTGAAAACATCATGTTCGGAGGGGGCGATCCCCTCATCAAGGATCTTGTGCCGTCGGACATTGAAGTGCGCGGCAATCTGATGGTGAAACCCTTGCGATGGAAAAAAAACGAGCCGGGATATGAAGGGACGCCGTGGACCGTCAAGAATATCTTCGAGCTGAAAAACGCTCGCCGCGTGGTGGTCGAAGGCAACGTGATGGAACACAGCTGGGAAGAAGCGCAAAGCGGGTTTGCCGTGCTGTTCACAGTGCGCAATCAGGACGGGAGAGCGCCCTGGGCCGTGGTCGAGGACGTGCGATTCGTCAACAACATCATCCGCCACAGTGGCAGCGGGTTGAGCCTGATGGGACACGACAACAATCGTCCTCGAGACCAAAGCCAGGAAACCAAACGCATTCTGATCCGGAATATTCTCTGGGAGGACATCGGCGGCGAGCGCTGGGGCGGCAAGGGCATCCTGTTTCAAATGATCGAGGGCTCATCCGATGTGAACATTGAACACAATACAGGCCTGCACCGAGGGTACACGCTGTTTTCCATGGGTCCTGCGCACCGGCGCTTCACGTTCCGTAACAACATCGCCCCTCACAATGAATATGGGATCTTCGGAAACGACGTCGGCGTCGGAGTGGCGGCCCTGGACGCCTATTTCCCAGACGCGGTAGTGACAGAGAACGTGCTGGCCGGCGGAGAGGCGAGCCGGTATCCGGAAGGCAATGTGTTTCCCGACTCCATGGACGCAGTGCCCTTTGTCGATCGCAAAGCGGGTAACTATCGCTTGGCCGGCGGCATCAAGAATTTGAAAGCCCCTGGTGTCGACGCCGGCGCCCTGTGCGCCGCGCTGAGCCCTCACGATGCTCGGGAGCAACCGATTTGCAGCATGCGCACTGCGGAGACTCGCCAAGGCCGCTCAATCGCGTCGCAATGACGCTGTTGTTTCTGCGATCAACACCCCCTTCATTCGAAAACCGTTTATCCGAGCCAGAGGTCTGACCAGTGGAATCACTCACAGCCGCTCATGTTGCGTTCTTTGCATCTTTGGGCCTCCTGGGATACAGCTATGTTGGCTATCCGATAGTCTTATGGCTCCTCAGCCGCTTCCGTGGCGAGAAGACAGCCGTGGACTTGGAACCTGCCGTTTGGCCGAATGTCAGCATTGTCATCGCGGCGCACAACGAAGAGCTCGTCATTGGCCGGCGCATCGAAAACTTGTTGGCACTGGATTATCCTCCAGAACATCTGCACATTCTGATCGGCTCTGACGGGTCGACCGATCGCACCAGCGAGATCGTGCGTCTCTATCGCCGACCGAGGATCGCGTTCCATGACTTTGCCTTGCAACGCGGAAAGGCGCAGGTCCTCAACGATTTAGTTGCCCTAGCGCGGGGGAAATATGTGGTCTTCACGGATGCCAATACGTTCTTCGAGCCAAGCGCGGTCAAGGAACTGATCCGGGGATTCCGGCTGTCGCCTTCGGCCTGCGCGGTCGTCGGGAAGCTTGAATTCCGCACAGCCGAAGGCACCGTCAATCCGGACAGCTTTTACTGGCGGTATGAAACCGTGCTGAAGACACTTGAATCCTGCTTTGGAACCGTGCTCGGGGCGAACGGGGCCATCTATGCCATTAAACGGGCATGGTTTCGTGCGCTGCCGGCTGGCACGATTGTCGACGATTTTCTCATTCCCATGCTCATGCGGCTGGAGCGGGGAGGAAGCGTCATCTTCAGGCCCGCGGCAAAGGCCTGGGAAATGGTTCCCGAAACGGTCCGTGACGAGTTCCGCCGCCGGGTGCGCATCGGTGCCGGCGATGCCCACGCCCTCCGGCATACGTGGCGCCTTCTTCTGCCAACCCAGGGGATGCTCGCCGTGAGCTATTGGTCACACAAGATTGTGCGTTGGATAGGCCCAGTCTTGCTGCTGACAGCTTTTGTCGCGAACCTCTGGCTCGCAGACCGGCCGTGGGGTCGTGTCTTGCTGATCGCTCAAGTGGCTGTTTATGCGCTTGGATTGGCGGCGTTGTGGCTGAGAAGTGTACCGGTCATCGGCCGACTAGCGACGGGCGTCTGGTATTTCATGGTGCTCAACGCCGCGCTGTTGATCGGCACGCTGAAATACCTGAGCGGACGTGCCGCGCCTATATGGCAACGAACGCCCCGCACCGCAGAGCGGATGCAACGACTTCGAACGCAGCGAGGGCATAGGAAGGCGGCTCCGCGGTCCCAAGAGGACTCGCCGGCCGCCTAGGTTTACTGGAACCTGAGGTTCACCGGAGCGGCGGGCGGTGTGTTATCGCTGCCGGTGACGAGCAACTGCGAAGGCACTTTCACCAGAAAGGCGTCCATGCGGTTCCCGCCCAGATTGGTCGTCCAGATGAAGTATTGGCCCGTAATGTCCAGGTTACCTTTTGGCTGTTTTGCGTAGAAGTCGCAGCAGCCGCCGGTCGCGTTCGGATCGGTCATGACGGGCGCCACGATGAGCTGATCGCCTGAGCCGTCGAGGCGAAAGCACGTGATTTCATTCTGGACGGAATAGTTGGTCGACGCGTCGCTGCCGCAGGCATGCTGTTGCGCACCGGGAACATTCGGCTTCGAGTTCGCGTGCGAGACGTGATTGACCGCGGCGATATTCCAGTTCACGTTGTATTGGACCACCGGCCCCTGGACGATTGACGGATTGAACGACCAAAGGATGGATGCATTGGGCAGTGAATTGTAATTATCCGCTCCGACCGCATAGCCGTATCCCGTGTCCAAATGGCCCAACGTCCCGTTCGGCCCGTTGACTCTCGTCTCTTTGCCGCTCTGGTTGTCGAAAATTCGCATCGCGATATCGTTGGGCACGCCGAGGTCCTCGAGGCTGATTGTCCAACGGCCGCTCTTATCCAAGTTACACTCGTCGAACACCCCGACTTTGGGGTACCAGCGGAATGTTCTTGTGCTTTCCAGATACACGAGGCAGCCCAACATTTCGCCGCTGCTTGCGACGCGCAACGTGGCGCTATGGACAAGATCGTCGTTGCTGGAGTGCACCTGCCAGATCCGCCGATCGGTTCCGTACTGCGCCGTGACGTCGAACACCGTTTCGAAGACCTTGGTCACGACGTCGTAGCGAAGCAGTTTTGGACCATCGTTGACATAAAGAGTGTTGGGTCGAGTGGCGCTGAAGTACCAACCTTCTCCCGAGTAATTCAGGAACTTATTGCCAGCAG
>DASTFK010000473.1:0-5517 GCA_035719945.1 Nitrospira sp. | reverse complement strand
CACGGCCGTCGTCGTAAAGAACAGCCGACTCGACACCTCAAGCCATGAACTCGTCCAGCTGCTCGGGTCCATCGAAGAGGCGCTGATTGCAGCGGAAAGCGGCCATCGCCGCTACCTCGTCACGGGCGACGAATCCTATCTGAAAGCCTATCGTGGCCTCGTAGAACAAATGCCGGAATTTTCCCGGTACCTCCAGGCGTTGGCCGGTCTTTCCGGACAACAGGAGCGTATCACGCAACTGGACCAGCTCATCAGGCAGCAGCTCGACATTGAGACTCACGCCATCAGCCAGCGGGCGACGCAGGGCGCCGAAGCCGTGCGGCACCTGGCGCTTCCTGGCGTCGCGAAGCGCGAGCTTGACGACATCCATCGCCTGATCGCAGATCTTGAGAGCTCCGAGCAGCAATCCACCCGAACGAGAGTGTTGCAGTCCGCCGGCACGACCCGCAGCACGATTGCGCTGCTCGCGCTGGGGGCGGTGTTGCAGCTCGTCCTGCTGGGCTCGGTGTACTTCCTGATCCATCACGACATCACCAACCGTCGCAGGGTCGCGGCCGAATTGCGGCGCCAGGGCGAACTCCTGCAGGCGGCCAACAAGGAATTGGAGGCATTCAGTTATTCGGTCTCACATGACCTGCGTGCGCCGCTACGCCATATCGATGGCTATGCGGCCCTCCTCTCGAAGACCGCCGGCGAGACCTTAAGTGACAAGGCCCGGCGCTATCTCGAGACCATTTCCGACTCGGCGAAGCAGATGGGGCAGTTGATCGACGATCTCCTTGTCTTCTCGCGCCTGGGACGACAGGAGATGCTTCACAGCACGGTCAATCTCAATCAACTCATCAAAACCGTGATTCATGATTTGCGTCTTGACTTGCAAGGCAACACGATCTCCTGGACAATTGGATCGTTGCCGGACGTGCCGGGGGATCCGGCCATGTTGCGGCAGGTGTTCATGAACCTGCTCGGCAACGCGGTGAAGTTCACCGCGACCCGACCGAAGCCGCGCATCGAGATTGGCGCGTCCCGGGACACCGGCGGAGAGGTGACAGTGTTTGTCCGTGACAACGGCGTCGGCTTCGACATGCAGTACGTGAACAAGCTGTTCGGCGTGTTTCAGCGGCTTCATCGGAATGATGAATTCGAGGGGACCGGCATCGGTCTCGCGAACGTGCGGCGGATCATTCACCGTCACGGCGGCCGGACATGGGCCGAGGGAGCCATTGATCAGGGTGCGACGTTTTATGTGTCGCTGCCCTTGAAGAGGACGTCCTCATGACGACCGTGAAACCCATCCTCTTGGCGGAAGACAATCCGCGCGATGCGGAACTGGCGCTGGCCGCGATGGAAGAGCACCACATTGCGGACAAAGTGGTCGTCTGTCATGATGGAGCAGAAGTCTTGGATTACCTCTACTGTCGCGGAGCCTTCAAAAGCCGGGAATGCGGCAACCCGGTCGTGGTGTTCCTGGATCTCAAGATGCCGAAAGTCGACGGCATCGAGGTCTTGCGAACGATCAAAAATGATGTGAATCTGAAGCCGATTCCCGTCGTCATGCTGACGTCGTCGCGTGAAGAACGCGACCTGGCCCAGAGCTACGCGCTCGGCGCCAATGCCTATGTGGTCAAGCCTGTGGAGTTTCAGCAGTTCATCTCGGCGGTGAAGGAACTCGGCGTATTCTGGGGAGTGCTCAACGAACCGCCCCCTGAGGGGAGCTAAGTCCGCTGCACGCGCCAACTCTTGGCGCCAAGGGAGCCTGCCCGAGAGGATCTGTGAAAATCCCGCTCCGTCTGCTCCTTCTAGAAGACGACCCTGTCGACGCCGATCTCGTGGCCGCCACTCTGTCGGAGGCAGGACTCGAGTTCACCGCCCGGCGAGTCGATACGCGCAGCGATTTTCTCGCCGCGCTTGAAACGGGCGCCTTCGATCTCATTCTCGCGGATTATTCCATCCCAGGCTTCGACGGTATGACGGCACTCTCGCTGGCCTGCCAGCAAGCGCCGGACATCCCGTTTCTCTTTGTCTCCGCCACGATCGGCGAGGAATTGGCTATCGATGCGATGCACCACGGGGCGACAGACTACGTCTTGAAGCAGCGATTGGGCCGACTCGTCCCCTCAGTGCAGCGCGCGCTTCGCGAACGGGATGAGCGCCGCGAGCGCAAGAGGGCCGAGGAGGCGCTGGTACAGAGCGAACGGCAGTTCCGGCAGGCACAGAAGATGGAGGCGGTCGGTCGGCTCGCCGGAGGCATCGCCCATGACTTCAACAACCTCCTGACGGTGATCATGGGATACAGCCACGTTCTCGCGACGGAACTGGGGCGCGAACATCCCCTGTACACCAAGATCGAGGAGACCCAGAAGGCCGGAGAGCGCGCTGCCATGCTGGTCCGTCAACTACTGGCGTTCAGCCGCAAGCAGCCGCTCGAACCGAAGCACTTGAGCCTCAACAATGTCGTCGCCAACCTGGAAGTGATGCTGCAGCGATTGATTGGCGCCGACATTCGTCTTGTCATCACGCTCGATCCAGGGAACAGCCAAGTCCGGGCCGACCAGGCACAGCTAGAACAAGTGCTCATGAATCTGGTACTGAACGCCCGCGATGCGATGCCCAACGGCGGAACGTTGACGATCGAGACCGCTCAGGTCGAATTGGTGAAGAGCCCCCTGTATCACGTCGATCCGCTGCCGCCGGGACCGTATGTCAAACTGTCGGTTGCCGACACCGGAAGCGGGATGGATCGCGAGACTCAGGCCCACATATTTGAACCGTTCTTCACCACCAAAGAGGAAGGGAAGGGGAGCGGTCTCGGCCTTTCGACCATCTACGGCATCGTCACCCAATCCGGCGGCGCCATCGACGTCACGAGCCGCGTGAGCCATGGCACGAGATTCGACATCTTCTTTCCCAGGGTCTCCGCCGATGCGCATCCGGCGTCGTCCCCGCAGGTCTCTGCCCAGCCGGCGGGAGGAAGCGAAACCATTCTGCTGGTCGAGGACGACGCCAGCGTGCGCATTTTGCTCCGGGATGCTCTGCGAAAGCTCGGATATCGGGTGATCGAGGCGAAGCAGGGTTTGGAGGCGTGCCTGCTCGCGTCGCAGGAGCTGGATCGGCTGGACCTGTTGTTGACCGATATGGTGATGCCGGGTATGGGTGGTCGAGAACTCGCTCAACATCTGATGACGATCAAGCCCGAATTGCGGATCCTTTTTATGTCCGGCTTCACGGACGATGTCGGCATTCTGGCCGGTCATGAGCGAGGCACCAGCGGATTTCTTCAGAAGCCGTTCACGCCGGAGCGCTTGGCCCGCACGGTGAGAAAGATTCTTGATGCCCCTTCGACCGCGCTTCCGGAAACAGCCGCGAAACGAGCGTCGCACTAAGCGTGCACCCTCATTTCCAATCCGGCGTGGTTTGACGTTGGACCCCGCGACTCCCTATACTTTTATTGAACACGATGAAACGACGTCGTTCTCGGCTCTGGGAGGGTATTCTCGCAATCGTCACCGGACTTATTCTTTTCCTCTCGCCCTCCGATCCCGTATCGGCGCAAACCATCGTTTGGGACCATCCCGCCGATGGGCTGGCCATTGGGGTCTGGGACCCCTCTTCTGTCTGCAGCGACCTGTCTCCGCTGATTGTCTCGGAGATCGATCCGCTCCGATACCGGATCTCCGTGCACTATTTCCGCAATGAGTCGTTTGAAGAGCCGCCCGATATTCACGAATGGCAGAGGCGAACCGGCCATGACCTGGTGTTCAATGCCGGGCTCTTTCGCGAAAACTTCTCGTATTTGGGACTGCTGTACGCACAGGGAAAGCCGCTGGGAGGCAAACGCCATGCGTCTTGGATGGGACTGTTTGTTGCCGAACCAACCGAGGCAGGTACAGCAAGGGCCGGAATCCTGGATCTCTCAATCGATCCGTTCAATGAGCAGCGGCCTCCCTATGGGGAAGCGGCGCAATCGCTGATGCTCTTGGACCGCACCGGCAAAGTCCGAGTCAACCCGAGCGGCAAGCAATCACAGCAGACCATCGTTGGCGAACTGAAGAACGGAGGCATTCTCCTCATGAAGACGACCGAGCCCGCTTCCCTGCATGCGATCGGGCGATGTCTGCATGAGTTCTATCCCCAGATCCGACAGGCGATGGCGATGGATGGAGGGTCGTCGTCTGATGTATCGATCAGTCCCGCACTGCAAAAGGCAGTTGAGAAAACCGCAGGAACCCATTCTTGGATAGCGCTTCTGGACAGCGGACCGACCGGTCATATCGGCCTGCCGGCAGTGATCGGCATCAGCCCACGCGGGGCCACGGCACGTCCGTGAGCAGCCCGTGAAGGAGTGCGGACCCAGCGCGCAAACGGCGTTTTGGCTGGACCGAATGTACCCTTAGCGGCTCACCGGATAGCCGGCCTCGACCCAAGCATTCATACTGCCGCGGACATTGTAGACGTGGGTATAGCCAAGATCCGCCAACGTTTCAGCCGCGATGTTGCTCCGATGGCCGGATTGGCAGTAGACCACGATATGCTCATCCAAGGCGACGCCAATTTCCCGGTGGCGCGTTTTGATTTCGCGGAAATCGATATTCAGATCGGTACCGGGGATGAAACCCGCTGCATGTTCTTCGGGCGAACGGACGTCGATGAGCACAAAACCCTTTTGCGCCATCGACGCCGCTTTGTTGAGGCCAGCACGCAATTGCTGGACGGACAAGAGATAAGAATGATGAGCGGAGACCACGGTCGTAAGTCCGGCGATCAGCAATAGTCCGAGCAACGAGATGGTAATTCGGCGAGTCATGGTAGACCTCCTGAGGACAGTCTTTTCGCGAGATGGAGAGGGTGTTGCAGTTATCATAGGAGCCGCATGAAGAATTGGTCAAGCCTCATGTGGGCCCTCGTCCTGCTTCTGTCTGGATGCGCCGAGGGCGCCAAGCTGGCGCAACGCAACGAGGACGGAGGTGTCGTGACA
The DNA here is from genome assembly GCA_035719945.1 of Nitrospira sp. GTDB lineage: Bacteria > Nitrospirota > Nitrospiria > Nitrospirales > Nitrospiraceae > Nitrospira_C. The sequence goes on along the minus strand of DASTFK010000473.1, from coordinate 542 downwards.
TATCCCTTCAAGGGGGAGCAAGGTCACATGCTGTCATCGTTTCGGAAGGACGCGCTGAGCCTGATCAAAGACACCTGCGGCGGGAGCTATGTGGTTGTCCGCGAAGGGGAGGCCAAGGGCCGGTCGCGCGTGGTGGGAGGCATCGAAGCCGGACAGGAGATCGTGCGCGAACGGCGGTGGGGCATCGAGTTTCGTTGTAAGTAATGCCACTGTTAATCAGCACGCTGTTGTGCGGCGGTCAAATCATCGATCGTTAGCAAGCTGATCACCTTCACACCCTCCTGCTCGACTTTTGCCCGCCCTTCCTGTTCTCTTCGATCCACGATCACGAGCGCATGAGTCACCGCAAGTCCTGCCTCTCTCGCTGACGCAACAGCTTTGAGCAGTGAACCTCCGCTCGTCAGGACATCGTCCACGATCAAGGCGCGGTCCCCCGAACGGATGGCGCCTTCGATCTGCTTCCCCAGGCCGTGATCCTTCGCCTGCTTACGCACGACAAAGGTTCGCCATTCCCGCTTGGGATCAGCCGCATAGGCGAAATC
>DASTFK010000472.1:0-7918 GCA_035719945.1 Nitrospira sp. | reverse complement strand
AATTCACCCAGCTCGGCGTTATAGACGTCCCAGCCGGTGCGGATGTGGCGGTCGAGGGAATGCGACTTGTACTGAATCAAGACGGCGACTTTCCGCAGTCCGGAGTTCAGGCAGTTGCTGAGTGTGAAGTCGATGATGCGGTATTTGCCCCCGAACGGGACGGCGGGCTTCGCCCTGTGTTCGGTGAGCGGATGCAGACGTTCGCCGCGGCCTCCGGCCAGCACCATTGTAAAGATATTCTGCATGGCCGCGATTGTAGCAGGAACCCTGAACAAATAGAAAGGAAGCGAATCCGTTGACATCCGCTGTGGGGCAGTTGATACTACGAACCACGACGGTGATTGTTCATGCGAGCGGTGGGCTGAAGGGGTGGATATGAAAGAGGATGTGCTGGTGTCGTCCCTGGCGAAAAAAGTCGTCGTAGCGTCCCAGAAAAAGTCGGCCGCTGAAGAAGATCAGGAAGGCCTTCGCTGGCGTCTTGAACATCTTGAGTCGCAAATGCAGAAACTCTCCGAACTGGTTCGGGATCATGCGGAAGATGTCGACCGCTTGGTCCGGATCGTTGCCGAAGACCGCAACGCGATCCGCCAGCAGCTGTTGCGGAAGCATCATGAGCAGGTGCGGGTGCGCAAGCACTTGCGTGCTTCCAATTCCAAACCTGGTGTGGATCTGTAGTTGCCCGCCGGTCTCTTCCCACATCCCCGCGCCCGGTAACAACTTCCACGATGTGCCGGTTGCTGGTCCTTCAGTAACTAAGTGCTGATATATCCTCAGATTATTTGCATCGTCTGTCGGACACTGTATAATGCAGCTGATCCTATGAGGTGGGTTCCATGATCGCCTCGACGCGCACTTGTCGTCTGCGAGGAACCATACGTGTTTCGACAAGATAGGCGATCGGTCTGTTCGCCTTCGTTGCTCGCCGGCCTGCTTCTCGTTTTACCGACTCAAGCCTGGTCCGCCACACCTCCTGTTCCTCCGGCCGCTGAGCAGCGCGCGCCAGGCTCCATTCGACTCAGCCTGACCGACGCCTTGGCTTTGTTTCTGCAGCAGAATCTCGATGTCCTCATCGCCAAATACGGCATCGAATACAGCAAAGGGCAACAGATCACCGCGAAGTTATTTCCCAATCCAGTCGCGTCGATTGGTACGCTGAGTTCGTATACTCAAGGCAGAACGCTGTCTACCGGCGGACAACTCTTCTTTCAAGCCCAACAGCTGTTTGAACTGGCCGGCAAGCGCGGGTATCGAATCGAAAGCGCGGGATTCGGGGCGCAGTCCGCTGAAGCGGCGTTCGAGGATGCTGTTCGTCAACTGGGGTTTACCGTCAAGGACAGTTATTACCGGGTGCAGTTGGCACAGCGTCGGTTGGCCCTGGCCGAAGAGAACCGCGACCGGTTCTCACGGATTCTCGACATCAATACGATCCGCTTCAAAAAGGGGTATATCGCCGAAGTCGACCTCATCCGGATCCGTCTGCAAATGGTCGATTTCCACTCGATGGTCATTCAATCCCTGCAGGAGGCGGAATCGGCTCGCGGGGACCTGCGGCAGCTGCTCCGCCTCTCGCCGGCGACCACGCTGGAACTGACCACGGATTTGGAGTTCAGGCGCCTCGATCCCGAGATCGGAAAATTGCGGTTGGTCGCGGTGGATGCTCGGCCGGACGTGCGTTCCAAACGATTCACGTTCTCGCAGCGCGAAGCTGATTTGCGACTGGCCCAAGCCTATCGAGTGCCGGACGTCACCGTCGGCGCAGGATACGCCATCCAAGGGTCGTTAGGACCAGACAATCCCCAACAGTGGGCGCTCAATTTCGGCCTGCCGGTTCCGCTCTTCAACCGCAATCAGGGCGGGATCAGGCAGGCGGAAGTTGCCGTACAGACGGCTGAAGCGGACTTGAATAAGGCCCTCAATGTGGTCGAGAATGAAGTGGAAGTCGCCTACCGGAATCTCATGCATAGCCGGCGGTTGGTGGAAGCTTACGTAGGCGGAGTGCTGGACGATGCGCGCGCCACCTTCACCATCGTCGAACGAGCGTATGAACGGGGCGGGGCCACCATTCTCGATCTGCTCGACGCCGCTCGAACCTCGCGCACGATTCAACAGAACTACATCGAAGCCCTGTTCAACTACCAGCGGAACCTGTTGCAACTGGAATCGGCGGTCGGCCAAGAGATTGCTTCATGATGACTGCTAACAAGTCCCATTTCGCTGTTGTGGCTCTGTCGTTGCTTTGCCTCACCGCCTGTGGGAAGGGAGACCAACCGGCCAACTCGGACGCCGCCACACCTTCGCACGGGAAGACCCGCACCCTTCCTCACGACACCACTCCTCGCGTCGAAACCGGTGTCGTGGACTACGGCGGCATGCAGCAGGATCTCAGTTTGTCCGGCAAGATTGCCTACGGCGAAGACCGTTACTCCAAGATCTCCTCTCCGTTGCAGGGACGTGTCGTCGAGGTCCGGGCGCATCTGGGCGACCGGGTCAAGGCCGGCGCGGTCCTTCTGGTCGTTGATAGCCCGGATATCGCGCAAGCCTATTCAGAGTACGTCAAGGAAGACTCGGACTTGCAGTACGCCACCCGCTCCCATGAACTGGCGAAAGATCTGTACTCCAACAAGGCTCTGCCGCTCAAAGACCTCAAGCAGGCGGAGAATGAATTAGTGAAGGCCAGGGCGGAGTTCCGGCGGGCCAAGGAACGGCTGTTGTCCTTGCGCGTGCCTGCCGAAGAGTTGAACAAACCTCTTGATAAGCAGCAGATCACTTCTCGATTTGAGATGAAGAGTCCGCTGACGGGCATCGTGGTCGAGCGTATGGTGACGCCGGGACAGTCGATCGGCGGCGACGCCAACCAGGTCCTCTTTACGGTGGCGGATCTCGATATGCTGCAAGTCGTCGCCGACGTCTACGAGCGGGATCTGGCGTTGGTGAAGGAAGGGCAGTTCGCCAAGGTCAAGGTCGAGGCCTATCCCGAGGTTGATTTTCCCGCGACCGTGGCCTCGGTGGGTGATGTCGTCGATCCGGCCAGCCGGACGATCAAGTTGCGGGCCTGGGTGAACAATCAGGACCATCGACTGAAGCCCGAAATGTTCGCCCGCCTGCATATTCAAATAGGCGATGCGACGAAGATCCTCGTTGTCCCAAAAGAGGCAGTGTTGGAATCCGACGGCAAACAATTCGTGTTCGTCGTCGAAGAGCCCAACCGTTACGTCAGACACGAGGTCAGAGTTTCAAATTTCACCCCCGACCAGATGCGCGTGCTTGAGGGGCTGACGCCGGGTCAGCGGATCGTGACCAAGGGCGCAGTGTTGATTAAAGGCCAAGAAGTCAAAGGCGGCTGACGGGTGCACCCTCCTGTTTCCTTAGATTCCCCGGGTTCACTGATATAGATGATCGCCCGTCTCGTCGAGATATCCCTCGTCCAGCGCATCCTGCTCTGCGCATTGGGACTGGCGCTGCTGTTCGGTGGCCTCTACGCGTTCCATCTGCTCGACATTATCGCCTATCCGGACCCTTCTCCTCCCATGGTCGAGCTGATCACCCAGAATCCGGGGTGGTCGGCCGAAGAGATCGAACGGCAGATCACCATCCCTATGGAGGTGGCGCTGACCGGCATGCCCGGTTTGACGGACATCCGCTCCCTCTCGATTTTTGGCCTGAGCGACATCAAGGTCTATTTCGATTTCGGCACTGACATCTTTCGCGACCGGCAGGAAGTACTCAATCGCGTGGCGTCGGTGGAGTTCCCGCCCAGTGTCCAACCGACGCTGTCCCCGTGGTGGGCGATCGCCGAGATTTACCGCTATGAGCTCACCGGTGAGCCGGGTGTCAGCCTAACGGAGTTGAAAACCGCGCAGGACTGGCAGGTGCGCCGGGCGTTCCGCCGCATTCCTGGCGTGATCGACGTCACAGCCTTCGGCGGGACGACCAAGGAATACCACGTCGACATCGATCCCGGTCGGTTGATCAGCTACGGCGTCAATCTATCCCAGGCGATGACTGCGCTGCAGAACAGCAATGCGAACGTCGGCGGCAATTACTTGGCCCTAGGCGCACAGAATTACAACGTGCGGGGGGTCGGCCTGATCAACGGCATCGAGGACATCGAGAACGTCATGGTCGCCCAAAAGGACGGCACGCCGATCTATGTGAAGACGCTGGGCAACGTCAACGTCGGCAGCCGGATTCGTCTCGGGAAAGTCGGCATCGATGATCGTGACGACGTGGTGGAAGGTGTCGTCCTGCTGCAGCGCGGCTACAAGGCCATGCCGGTGCTCGACAAGGTCCGGGAGAAAGTGGACGAGCTCAACACCTGGAAATTGCCGTCTGGCATCAAGATCAGGACGTTTTACGACCGCACCTCCCTGATTAACACGACGGTCGAAACGGTCACCGATATTTTGCTCAGCGGGATGGTGCTGGTCTTCGTGCTGCTCTACGTCTTCCTGGGGAACTTTCGGGCGGCCGGCATCGTGGCGCTCACGATTCCGCTGTCGCTCTTGTTTACGTTCTCCATGATGGTCTTGATCGGGCAATCAGCCAATCTGATCTCGCTCGGGGCCATCGATTTCGGGATTATCGTCGATGCCACGCTGATCATGGTGGAGAGCATTTTCTTTCACCTGGCCCATGCGAAAACGCCTGGCCTGACCGTGCACCAGCAGATCGTCCGTGCCGCCCGCCAGGTGGGCCAGCCGATCTTCTATTCGACCGCGATCATCGTGGTGGCCTTCATTCCACTGTTTACGATGACGGGCGTGCCGGGAAAGATCTTCGCGCCAATGTCGATCACCTACGGATTCGCCTTACTGGGCGCGCTGCTCATGGCCTTTACGCTGGCTCCCGTCCTCTGCTCCTTTTTGCTCACGGGACCAATTAGTGAAGACGATACATTCTTGGTCAAGCCGCTTCGCAGGCTTTATCAGCGCACACTCGACTGGGCGCTCGATCACCGCCAAGTGGTGGTGGCGCTGGCCGCGGCCTTGTTGCTCGTGGCTCTTGTCGCCCTCCAGTTTTTGGGAGGGGAGTTCATGCCGGCGCTCGAAGAGGGCAATCTCTGGGTGCGGGCCACGATGCCCGTGGACATTTCATTCGACCAAGCGGCGCGGCTGGCCACCGACATCCGGGGCATGTTCAGGCAGTCGCCAGAAGTGACGACAGTCGTGTCCCAGCTCGGCCGACCGGACGACGGAACCGATCCCACGAGTTTTTTTAACGCTGAATTTTTGGCAAACCTCAAACCGCAGGCCGAATGGCGACGGGGGCTCAGCAAAGACGATCTCGTGGAAGAGATCGAGGAACGCTTAAAGACCATTCCCGGAGTAATCTTCAATTTTTCACAGGTCATCCAGGATAACGTGGAAGAAGCCATGTCGGGCGTCAAAGGGGAAAATTCCATCAAACTGTTCGGCGCCGACTTGAAAACGATGGAAACACTGGCCGGCCAGATCGAAAAGCAAATGCACCAGATCCGTGGCGTCAAGGACCTGGGCATTTTCCGGCTCCTCGGCCAGCCCAATCTCTTGATCAAGGTCGACCGGCAGGCAAGCGCTCGCTATGGGCTCCAGGTGTCCGATGTGAATGCGGTGGTGCAAGCCGCCATCGGCGGCCAAGCGGTGACGCAGGTCTACGAAGGGGAACGGCTGTTTGATCTCGTCGTTCGGTTTCTTCCGGAATATCGGCAGGACGTCGAGGCGATCAGCAACATTCTGGTCAGTACACCTGACGGCGCCAGAATTCCCCTGAAGCAGTTGGCCACCATTGCCACACAGACCGGGGCGTTCATCATCTATCGCGAGAACAATGAGCGCTATATACCGATCAAGTTCAGCGTCCGCGATCGCGATCTGGAAAGCACCGTTGAAGAGGCACAGGCGCTCCTCGCGAAGACCATCACGCTTCCCGAGCGGTACCGAATGGAATGGGCCGGCCAGTACGATCAGCTCAAAGATGAACAGAAACGCCTCGCGACGATCGTGCCGGTGAGTCTGTTGCTGATCCTGCTGCTGCTCTATATTACATTCGATTCGCTGAAGAATGCTCTGCTGGTGCTTTCGGCCGTCCCGTTTGCGCTGATCGGCGGCGTGATCGCGCTGGTGGCGACGCACACGAATTTCAGCATTTCGGCGGCAGTGGGCATTATTTCCACGCTCGGCGTGGCCATCTTGGGGGGAGTCCTGTTGATTTCACGGATTGAAGACGGTCGCCAGGCGGGGTTGAACCTTCGCGAAGCGATCATGCAGGCTGCTGCCGTACAAATGCGGCCCATTCTGATGGCGACCGTCGGTGCGGCCATCGGCCTCCTGCCTGCAGCGTTGGCCACCGGGATCGGCTCGCAGGCCCAAAAGCCGTTGGCCAGGGTCGTGGTCGGAGGGATGCTGACCGCCGCCTTCTTGATTCTGGTGGTGTTGCCGGTGTTATATGAATTAGTACATCGTCGAACGGACCGCGAATAACGAAAGAGGAGAAACGTGCGTACGAGACTATGTGTTTGGACGCTGACCACGACAGTCGTCCTTGGCCTGGGCGCGTCGCTTACATTGGCTGATCAAGCATTGCAGGGCCGGCCCATGCCGGTGCAAATTCCGTATGAGATGCCGCCGCAGTTCCAGGATGCCCCGCCGGCGGTCACGGTTCCGCCAAATACCAAACCGCTCACGCAGGAAGAGCTCCAACGCGCCGAAGCCTTGCTCCCCTTACTCGAAGGCAAGCAGGAATTCTGGGCCATGGGTGAATTTGTGCATCTCGGGGAATCCAGCGTGCCTGTGCTGGTCAAAGCCTTGAGCATGCCAGGGCCGCGAATCCGCTACAACGCCATTGAGACGCTCTCGATGCTGAATGCCGCCTCGGGGGTTCCGGCATTGATCAATACGGCGAAGGACCCCAATGAACTGCCCCGCGTGCGTGAGCATGCGTTGCGGGTTGCGATTCGTCTGGATCCTTCAAAAACGCCTGAGGCCATTCAGGCCATGGCGAAGGACCAAAATTCGTCCATCCGCAAGTCGGCTGCCTTTGGCTCCCGTTACGTGCGCGACAAGGCCGTCGTCCCGATTCTCATTGGAATGATCGCAGATGACGAGCGCTTCGTGGCAATGTCGGCCGTGCAATCACTCTGGATCCTGACGCTGCACGAGACGGAATTCCATGACTGGGATGCGTCGACGAAAGCCGACCGGCAGGAGTGGATGGCGGAGTGGCTGGAATGGTGGAACGGAGAGAAAGAGACGTTTCAGATTCCGGAGCCCCGTCGGAGGTCGTCAAGAATACAAGGCTGAAGGGCGCCTTGCGGGTCAAAAAAATCGTATGTTATACGTGTCATAGCGGGCGTTGACCGCTCAATTCCAGTAGGATGAGCTGATGGCTGTGCTGCCGATTGCAAAACTCGGAAATCCGGTGCTCCGGAAGATTGCCGCTCGGGTGGATCCGCGCGACATCCGGACCAAAGAGTTCCAGCAACTCATCGACGACATGTTCGAGACCATGCTCGAAGAGCCCGGGATCGGCCTGGCGGCGCCACAGGTGTCGCAGTCGATTCAGCTCGTGGTCATGGGCTGCGAAGGGGAAGGCGGGTTTCCCACGACGACGCTAATCAACCCGACGATCGTCTATTACGGCCCGCAACAGGTTGAGAACTGGGAAGGCTGCCTAAGCGTGGACGGCTTCAGGGGAAAAGTCACCAGGCCGGCAGTGGTGCGTGTCCAAGCGTTCGACCGTGACGGCAAATCCATCGATGTCGAAGCCGATGGGCTCTATGCGGTCTGCATACAACACGAAATGGATCATCTGATCGGCAAGGTGTTTCTGGATCGCATGACGGATCTGTCCACCCTCACCCAGTTGAGCGAGTTCGAGAAGTTCTGGCGGAAAGAGCCCACCCCCGTCATTTGACGCGTTCGCATTGGAAATGTGCAATACG
>DASTFK010000471.1:0-2050 GCA_035719945.1 Nitrospira sp. | reverse complement strand
CGTTCGTCGGTGCGTCAGCCATAGCCGTAGCGGCTTTCTGGCAGCACGCCTCGACCGAGACACCGCTGGCGGAACCTTTCAAGATCACGCCGCTTACCAGTCACGCGGGCTTCGAACGCTATTCGAGCTTCTCGCCTGATGGCAGGCACGTCGCGTTCTCATGGAGAAACGATAGCGGCGCGCCATTTCACATCCATACGAAAGCGATTGAGAGCGGCAGCACGGTGCAGCGCACGAGCGATCACGTCGATGATTTGAGCCCCGCGTGGTCGCCGGACGGCCGCTTCATCGCGTTTCTTCGGTCACTGTCGGGGGAACAGGCCCAACTGGTGCTCATTCCGGCTTCGGGCGGTCCAGAGCGCGAGCTGACGGAGATATCTCGCCCGCAGAGCGCACCTTCTTCCGTAATTCTTTTCGGCCATGACCGTGCGTGGTCGCCGGACTCCAGATTCCTGGTCGTTCCAAGTGGAGATCCGCCGAAAGAGCCGTTCGGCTTGTTGCTCGTTTCGATCGAGAGCGGCGCCACACGGCGGCTGCTGTCGGCGCCCCCGGGAACCGGTCCCTACCTCGCTCCTGCCGTCTCACCAGATGGGCGGCATCTGGCTTTCGTTCGACGCACCGATTTCGCGGTGAGCGAAATATGGATGAACACGCTGTCAGGGGATTACACACCGCAGGGTGAACCGATCAAGATGACTTATGGCAACCGGCTGACCACCAGTCCCGTGTGGGCCGGCCCACGTGAACTCCTGTTCCTCTCCGGCGAGGTTGGTGCGGAGGCCGGCTTGTATCGGATGTCGATCGGACAACCGGGAACGCCCAGGCCGATGCCTTCACTGGGAGAGGGCGCGGCATTGCTCTCGGTCCTGGCACGCTCAGGGTCGCCGTCGGGGCCACGCTTGCACGTGGGCTTTACCCGGGTAGTGAAGGACCCCAACATCTACCGCACCGAATCGAGCGAACCGAGTACGCAGTTCAGCGCGTCCCGTCTCTTCAGCTCCTCTACTCGAATCGATTTCAATCCGCAGTTCTCGCCGGACGGCAGGAGAATCACATTCGAATCGACCCGCTCCGGCAGCATGGAGGTCTGGGTTGCCAACGAGGACGGCTCGAACCCGAGGCAACTCACCGATTTCGGCGGGCCGCTGACAGGAGCCGCACGCTGGTCACCAGATGGTCGGCAAATCGTCTTCAACTCACGTTTTGGCGGACAGGCTGACCTCTACATTGTCAGCGCCAACGGTGGTGAACCCCGGCGACTGACATTCGAGCCCACCAACGAAGACCTGGCGAGCTGGTCGGGAGATGGACGTTGGCTGTACTTCCACTCGGATCGAAACGGGAGCAGCCAGATCTGGAGAATGCCCGCCGACGGAGGAGAGTGGATCCCGGTCACCACCCTGGGTGGACTGGCAGCGCTGGAGTCAATCGACCGCAAGTTCGTCTACTACACGAAGGGCAAGGCTTTGGGACCTGCCTCTCTCTGGCGAGTGGCCAAGGACGGAGCTGGCGGCGGCGGTGAGGTTCCAGTGCTGGACTCTCTGGCCGACTGGAGCACCTTCAGTGTTGCCCCGGATGGAATCTACTTCATCCCGTACGCGAGGTCTGAGGCAGGAAGTTCAATCAACTTTTACAGGTTCGCGGATGGCCAAAGTCGGGCAATCATCGAAATTCACAAGCCCGTCTCCGTTGGTCTTACGGTTTCCCCCGATGGCCGGGTCATTCTTTACACCCAGGTCGATCGTGATGATAACGATCTCTTGATCGCCGGGATGCTTCGGTAGTCGGCAGACGAGGCAGGGGAGGGTGTGCCAAAAATGAGGAATGATCAGCTGGTCATTGCATGCGCTGCAACATGATCAAGTCGGTCTCCTCGCGATCGACCTGCGAGTAGAGCAATGATTGCCCGTCGGGGCTGGCTGACATGCCGACCATCAACGGCTTGTCAAGCCGCGTGATCATCGTCGTCACCCGCTGCGCGAAGTCGACGAACTGAATGGATGCCGCCGCCGCCAGGTTGGTTCGCGGAACATAAAAGATTCCGAGCCTT
>DASTFK010000470.1:0-8137 GCA_035719945.1 Nitrospira sp. | reverse complement strand
CCCTCAGTACCGGCAAGATAGTTCTAGTTAGAACCAAAGTCAAGGGCGCTAGTCCAACGTTTGGCGGTATCGCTTGATGCCGACTGCCAGCGCCACGAGAGCAAAGAGGGCAATTTGCCAGAGTTGGAGCCCGACTTCCTCAAGCCCATTGCCCTTGAGCAGGATGCCTCGCACAACACGGAGAAAGTGGGTTAACGGCAGTACCTCACCGAGGGCCTGCGCCCACTGGGGCATGCCGCGGAATGGAAACATGAAGCCTGAGAGCAGCAGGGATGGCAAAAAGAAAAAGAACGACAGTTGGACAGCCTGAAGTTGATTCTCCGCCAGCGTGGAAAAGGTGATACCCATGGCTAGGTTCGCGGTGATGAAGACGAACGCGACCACTAGCAAGACTCCAACGTTTCCCAGCATCGGCACATGAAACAGGAGCCTGGCCGCAAGCAGAATGAGCCCGACCTGCACATATCCCACCAGGATATAGGGGATGATTTTTCCCACCATCACCTCAAAAGGGCGCGTCGGCATCGATAATAAATTCTCCATGGTGCCTCGTTCCCGCTCCCGAGTGATGGCCAGCCCCGTGATCATCACCATCGTCATGGTCAGCACGACGCCCATCAGACCAGGCACAATGTTGTACTGTGTGTTTGCTTCGGGGTTGTATTGCGCATGAATGCGCAGGTCAATCGGTTCATCGCTCGCCGCCAGAAAGCCAAGCGGCCCCTTGAGATCATGCCGGAGGGCCGTCGACACGAGCACCCGCAGAGAACCGATCGCATTGCTCGTGGCCGCGGGGTCGGTCGCGTCGGCCTCCACGAGAATCGCCGGCCGTTCCCCCCGTAGCAGATCACGCGTGAAATTCTGAGGAATGTTCACCACAAATTGCACTTCCCCACGGGCGAGCACGTCCCGACCTTCCTGCTCGGTCGTCAGCTCTCGCTTGAATTCAAAGTAGTCGCTGTTGCGAATGGCGTGGAGCAACGTGCGGCCTTGCGGGCCGTAGTCGGCCAGGAGCACAGCGGTGGGCAGGTGTTTAGGATCGGCGTTGATGGCATAGCCGAACAGCACGAGTTGGATCAACGGGACGCCGATCATCATGCCAAAGGTCACGCGGTCCCGGCGCATCTGGATGAATTCTTTCACCACGATGGCCCAAAGACGCGATATCGAGAATCTGCGCATGGTGCTCATGACGCAAAATTGTCCGGCGCCCGATCCATGAGGTGAATAAACACTTCTTCAAGACCGGAGTTGATCCGATGCCATTCGTAGGGCGGAGTGCGAAAGGGCGCGATGGCGGTTTCAAGCGCCTCGTTGTCGTCGCTGCTGACGTGCAACCGGTTGCCGAAAGCGACCGCTTGACGCACGCTGGGATGTCTTCGCAGCTCTTCCGCCAGCTGGTGCAGGTTCGGCCCGCTCACCGCCCAGGTCGTGAGACGCGCCTGCGCGATGACCTCTGGGACCGTCCCGTGCGTGAGCAGGTGCCCGTAGGCGATATACGCCACCCGGTGACATCGTTCGGCTTCGTCCATATAGTGGGTCGTGATCAGAAACGTGAGCCCTTCGGCGGCAAGCTGATGGATCTGTTCCCAGAATTCGCGACGAGCCTTAGGGTCCACGCCGGCCGTCGGCTCGTCGAGCAGCAGAAGCTTCGGTTGGTGAATCAGACAGGCAGCGAGCGCGAGCCGCTGCTTCCAGCCGCCCGACAGCTGTCCGGCCAACTGCTGCTGACGTTCAGCAAGCCCAAGTCGTTGAAGACTCCGCTCGACGGCTTCCCGCCGGTTCTTCACGGCGAACATGCGGGCCACGAAGTCCAGATTTTCAGCGATACTGAGGTCTTCGTAAAAGCTGAACCGCTGAGTCATATAGCCGACCTCAGCTTTGATGGATTCGCTTTCCCGAATGACGTCGTACCCCAGACAGGTGCCGCTACCTTCATCCGCACGAAGCAGACCGCAGAGCATCCGGATGAATGTGGTCTTCCCGCTGCCGTTCGGGCCGAGAAATCCGTAGATCTCTCCGCGACGGACCTCGAGGCCGATCCGATTGACGACCGTGCGCTCGCCGAACCGTTTTGTCATGCCGCGAACGTCGATGGCGAGTGTCTGTCCGGACAGGGCGTTCATTGGGCGGATCCGAATAACACGTCCACCGGCTGCCCCGGATTCAGTTCCGCGGCCGCTGATGGATCAAAGACGAGTTCCACCATAAAGACCAGTTTCTCACGGCTTTCTTGACTATAGATCACCGGGGGCGTGTATTCGGCGCGCGGCGAGATGTAGCTGACCTTCCCCGAAAATGGTCTGGCTACACCGTCGACGGCCACCCGTGCGTCGTCGCCAGGATGTATCGTTCCAAGCCGCTTCTCCTGCACGAAGGCCCGTACCTTGATGTTTTCAGGAGGCAGGAGGACCACCACCGGCCGCCCCGCCGGCACCCACTCGCCCTCTCGATACAGCGTGTCGAACACCAGCCCTGATTTCGGCGCCTGCTGACGCTTCTGCCCGAGCTCCCATTCAGCCCTGGCCAGCGCCGCCTCGCGCGCCCGAACCTCGGCCTCGGCCGCGATGACTTGATCCGTGCGAGAGCCAAGCAACGCCGTGTCCAAATCCGCTTGGAGCTGCGCCACCCGCTGTCGGTCCTGATCGCGCGCCGCCAGGGCACGGTCCACCTCCAACTCCACTGCCGCGCCTGGAACCGTCGTCAGACCTTCCTGCCGCACTACCTCGCGGGTCGAGAGCCGCAAGGCCGCCTGCGCTTGCTTGAGTTGCGCCTTGAGGGAGTCAATCTCCGTCGGGCGTTTGCCCTTCCTGGTATCCTCGAGATTCGCGAGGGCCTGACTCAGGCGGCGCTCGGCTTCATCTCTCGCGGTCTTTTCGGACACCCGTTCCAAGGCAAACAAGGCCTCTCCCGCGCGCACCTGTGCCCCGCGCCGTACGGCCAAGGACTCCAGTGCGCCGGCAAAGGGGGAAGCGACGTGGACAAACTCGCCTTCGACATAGCCCTGGACTCGATCTGAAGGCGGGCGTTGGCAGGAGATCCACAGGGCCGACGCCATGACCGCGCCGGTCACGCAACACCATGTTCGAGCGCCAACGTGCCCGCGCGGCTTCATGACAATGACCTCCGCACGATGGACCCTTCTAAAATGACCCGGATGATGGTCGAGTAGCCTCGTTCCAGTGTCAGGCCGAGTTCGGTCACTTTCGACGGAATCATGATGGCCTCGACCGCGCCGAGCAATATCTCAATGAGCAGATGCACCGGAATGTCCTTGCGAATGAGGCCGGCCTTGCGTCCCTTGTTGAATAGGCCGGCGACATGACGGCGAATCAGCCGACGGCGGCGATGTTCGACGACCCGGAACAAATCCGGCGATTCCCGCCCCAAGTCCCGAACGAACGACGGGTGAATTTCGGCCGTGTGCGCTTGCACGCGCTGGAGAAACCGACGGATCGCTTCTTCCATATCGAAGGAGCGCTCCGATGCCAGCCGGCTGAGATCCGCCTCTACTTCGTGGAATTTGTCTTTCAACACAGCTTCCACGAGCGACGACTTGCTCGGAAAGCAGGCATAGAGGGTCTTCTTGCTCATTCGCAGCTCGGCGGCGAGATCGTCCATGCTGACTCTTCTAAAGCCGTGGACGAAAAATTGCCGCCGGGCCGCGGCGATCACGTGCCGTGCGACGACAGATCCGCCTGTCCTCTGGTGTCGTCTCGAGCTCTGGGTGTGCATGGAAATACGATGGAAACCATTGCAGTACTACAAGTTTCCATTCGTCGGTGTCAACCTCGTGCACCCAGACACCATACGGGGCGGCACCCAATTGACGACCGGAGTGGGGTCCCTACCCCGGGCGGGGGTGCGAGGACGGTTCGTGGCCCATCAGGTCACAGAACCCCGCGTGCTTTATTTTCTTTCTTTGATGGCCCGCTGGACTTCTCGGCCGGCTTCGCGGGTTTTGATGGTCTCGCGGCGGTCGTACAGCTTCTTGCCCTTGGCGAGCCCGAGCTCGACCTTCGCGTATCCGCGCTTGGAAAAGTAGATGCGGAGGGGGACCAGGGTGAGCCCTTTTTGTTGGGTCTTGCCCAGCAACTTGTGGATCTCGGCTTTGTGAAGCAGCAGCTTCCGGACTCGCGTGGGCTCATGATTCATAATGTTTCCATGACTATAGGGACTGATATGACATTGATGAAGATAGACTTCGCTTCCTCGCACAGAGGCATAACTGTCCTGCAGGTTCACCCGGCCTTCGCGCAAGGATTTGACTTCGGTGCCCTGCAGCATGATGCCTGCCTCGTATCGCTCCTCAATGAAATAATCGTGAAACGCCTTGCGGTTCGTCGCCACGACTTTTTCAGAGGCGTCGGTGCGCTCTGTCATGATTCCCTCAGCAGTCCGTCCTCTTGACCTGACGCGGACCTCCGCCTAAGATTCGCCATGCGTCCTTCCGGCTCGCTTGATTCGTTCAGCGCCATCCTCTCGGGTCTGTCGAAACGGCTTGGGCTGCAATCCCATCTGTTCGAACTGCGGCTCCAACAGCAATGGCGTGACATCATCGGGGAACCCGTCGGCTCTCATACGTGGCCCGCGCAAGTCCGCTTCAAGAAACTGTACCTCATTGTCAGGAACTCCGTCTGGCTGCAGCAACTCGTCTTTCTGAAGCCCACGCTGCTGGAGAAACTGAACGACCGGGCCGGATCTGAAATGCTTACGGACATCGCCTTCCGTGTGGGAGAGATTCCGGACGTTCGTGCCGTAACGCCAGGGCCATCGCCCGAAAGCGTCCCGGTGAGCGACGCGGCGATGACCGAAGCCCAGGCCCATGCGGCCGCCGTACAAGATCCTGAACTGAGAACGCGATTGGCGTCCGTCATGGCAGAAGCGTTTTCACGGTCAGCACTCAACGATTAGGGGTCACCGCCTGCTTGAATAATTGCCGGGAATACGCCGCCGTGGCGGCAGAGTCCGGCCCGTCGACCATCGGACCGATCCTTCCCTCTTCTTCGGTGTCCGTCAGTTGATAGAAACCCCGGAGCGCCCGCTTGAAGCCATCGCGGACCTCTTCGTCCTCACCGCTCAAATATTTGTGAAGGATCGGCGCCTCCGCCCACGCGTCGTGGGTGAAAATATAAATACTGATTCGGCGATAGCGTCCAGCGGGGTCGTCGGGTGTCGTTGGCCTGATCTTCATCGGTCCGAAATTTCGGGTCTCCCGCCCGACTTTCCGGAAACGCTCGATCAGCGTTTCGATTTCGGTATCGCTCGTCCACGCCGGGACATGGACGGAGACGGCCGTACCTTCCTGAGAGCCGATGCTGTAGGGGGGAATCGATCGATCCGGCCGGCTCAGGTACATTCCGCCCCAGATCAGCGCAAACGATCCGAAAAAGACCATCAAGGCGAGTTTGACGACCGTATCGAGCGGCTTCTTCTGGGAAGGAGAGGGAGCCTGGGGTGTTGTTGCATCGTTCATCGGAGACACGGGCAGGGCAGAGCGGCCGGTTATTGTCCGGCGGCGCCTTCGTCAGAACCCGCCTCTTCCCGCTCCCCGCTGTCCGCCAAACGCGCGACGGCCACCACGCGATCCTCGTCGCCGTCCAAGTCGAGAATTCTCACGCCCTGCGTATTGCGGCCGATCTCTCGGATATCGCCGACCTTGCAGCGCAGCACCTTGCCCTGCGCGGCCATCAGCATGATTTCATCGCTGTCCCGTACCTGGAGGAATCCGACCGCCAATCCATTGCGCTCGGTGGTTTTGACGCTGATGATGCCCTTGCCTCCACGACCCTGGACGCGGTATTCGCCGACGGGCGTGCGCTTGCCGTACCCCCCTTCGGTCATCGTGAGAATGGCGGTCGTCGAATCAGGCGTGATCGTTTCCATCCCAATCACCTCGTTGCCTTCCTCGAGCGTAATGCCTTTGACGCCGTAGGCCGTCCGTCCCATGGGCCGCACATCGCTCTCCAAAAAGCGGATGGTGATGCCCTGTTTTGTACCGAGCAGAATCTCCCGTTGACCATCGGTGACCTGCACGCCGATGAGTTTGTCGCCGTCTTCCAGTCCGAGCGCGATGATACCGCCCTGCCGTGGATTGCTGTAGGCGGAGAGCTCCGTCTTCTTGATGAGGCCGTTCTTGGTGGCCATGACCACAAACCGGTCCTCGGGATAATCCTTCACCGCTAATGTCGCGGTGACCTTCTCGCTCCCGGTAAGGGCTAATAGATTCACCAGCGCCTTGCCCTTCGCAGCTCGGCTCGCCTCCGGAATCTCGTGTACTTTGAGCCAAAAGACCTTGCCGGCATCGGTGAAGAACAGCAGCGTATCGTGCGTCGACGCCGTAAACAGCGTTTCGACAAAGTCTTCGTCCTTGATGCCCATGCCGATCTTGCCCTTGCCGCCGCGCCGCTGTGCACGATACAGCGACGCCGCGTTTCGTTTGATGTACCCGGCGTGAGAGATCGTGACGACGACTTCCTCCTCGGCGATCAAATCTTCGAGACTGATCTCGGCCTCTTCCTTCACAATCTGCGTCTTGCGGTCGTCCTTGTATTCTTCACGGAGCTGGGTCAGCTCGTCCTTGATGATCGCCCGCACCAGCGCTTCGCTCGCCAGCACCGACTTGAGATATTCAATCCGCTTCAGCACCTCTTGGTATTCCTCGACGAGTTTAGCGCGCTCGAGCTGCGTCAACCGTTGGAGGCGCATGTCGAGGATGGCATTTGCCTGGAGGTCCGTCAGGGAGAACTGCCGCATCAGCCCGGCCCGGGCTTCATCGGGAGATTGTGAGCGTCGAATCAGCGCGATCACTGCATCCAGATTGTCGAGCGCAATCTTGAGGCCTTCAAGAATATGCGCACGCTCTTCCGCCTTGCGGAGCTCATAGATGGTGCGGCGGACAACCACTTCCCGCCGATGCTCGAGGAAATGATGCAGAATCTGTTTGAGATTGAGGACCTCCGGGCGATTGTTGACCAGCGCCAGCATGATCACGCCGAACGTCGTTTCGAGCTGGGTGTGCTTATAGAGGTTGTTGAGGACGACGAGCGGGATCTCGTTGCGCTTGAGATCAATGACGATCCGGACCCCTTCCCGGTCGGACGATTCGTCACGGAGATCGCTGATGCCCTTGATGCGGTCCTCTTGAATCAATTCGGCGATCTTCTCGATGAGCTTGGCCTTGTTGACCTGGTAGGGGATTTCCGTGACGATCAATCGCTCGCGTTCCGTTCGCTCATCGCTTTCGACGACGACCTTCGCTCGCAGCGAGAGTAGTCCGCGGCCGGTTTCATAGGCTTCTTTGATCCCGCTCATGCCGTAAATAAATCCGGCGGTCGGAAAGTCCGGGCCGGGGATTTTCTTCATCAACTGGGCGATCGTCACATCCGCGTTCTCGAGAAGGAGTAGCAGACCATCGATCACTTCGCCGATGTTATGGGTGGGAATATTGGTCGCATAGCCCACGGCAATGCCGCCGGCGCCGTTGATGAGGAGATTGGGCACCTTGGTCGGCAGCACCAGGGGTTCTTGACGGGACTCATCGTAGTTGGGCCCGAAATCGACAGTTTCCTTGTCGATATCGGCCAGCATCTCTTCCGCCAGCTTCGTCATGCGCGCGTCCGTGTAGCGCATGGCCGCCGCAGAATCGCCGTCCATCGAGCCGTAATTCCCTTGGCCGTCTACCAGCACATAGCGCATGTTGAAGTCCTGCGCCATGCGCACCAAGGTGTCGTAGATGGCGGAATCACCGTGCGGATGGTAATTGCCCATGATCTCGCCGACGATTTTGGCCGATTTGCGGTAGGCCCGATTGTGCGCGAGTCCCATCTCGTTCATGCCGAACAGGATGCGGCGGTGCACGGGTTTGAGGCCGTCGCGCACGTCGGGCAGTGCACGGCCGACGATCACGCTCATCGCGTAATCGAGGTAGGAAGCCCGCATTTCGTCTTCGATGGCGATCTGTCCTAGGCGTTCATCAGGCGGCATTCTTTCCTCGGATGCTGGAAATGACCACCGGCTTCGTTCTCACGTGGCTCAGAGGCTTAACGTCCGGCAAACGTACGCCTCGACTCTTCACTCGCTGGATGACCATTTGGGCATCCGATAAGCAAGGTTCTCACTAAACGTCCAAGTTTTT
>DASTFK010000469.1:0-3474 GCA_035719945.1 Nitrospira sp. | reverse complement strand
GGTATTTTTCCGATTTCATGCGTCTAATGCGCCTGGAGATCGCGGAAGGACGCTTTGCGGCGTTTCGGGATTCGTTCTACCGGCAGCAAGTTCAGGAGCAGAGTGGGCTTACCTGCGTCGAGACGGACGTCGCAGCACAGGGCGAATAGCGTCAACGCCTCGCGCGAGATGCCTGCGTTGTTAGTCACATAAGAGAGGAACACTTGTATGTGGATGGAATCGGTGGCTTGGGCGCAAACAAGCGGAGGAAGCGGATCGGGATCCGGGACGCTCCTGTCGTTGGTGCCCTTTGTTTTAATCTTCGTGATCTTCTATTTCATGCTGATCCTGCCTCAGCAGAAAAAGCAGAAGCAGCAAAAGGCGATGATGGAGGGATTGAAGAAGGGCGACAAGGTGATCACGGCTTCGGGAATCTGGGGCACCGTGACCAATCTTGGAAAAGACACGGTGACGCTGCAGATCGCCGACAATACAAAAATCAAGATGCAGCGGGAATACATTGGCCGTTTGCGGTCGGAGGAGGACGATAAAGATGCATAGTCGGAGGACGGCGAGGGGTCGAAGAACGTCCAGGATGGACGCGCGATGAAAAAAATACGTGGACGGCTCTTGCTGTTGCTGCTGGTCGTCGTGGTGTCGGTCATATGCTTTCTCCCATCCATTCCTGATTGGTACCAGGCCCTTCCGGCCTGGGCCAGATCGATCTTGCCGAACAAAGGCATCGCGCTTGGGTTGGATCTCCAAGGCGGCATCCACTTGGTCATGGAAGTGGACGAAGACCGGGCGGTGGAGATCGCCGTGGATCGTTCCGTCGTGGCTCTACAAGACGTGTTGGTCGACAAGAAGATTCCCGTTGAATCCGTCAAACGGACGTCGCCGACGAGGGTCACCATTCAGTTTCAGAATGCCGACCTGAAAACGCAGATCCAAAAGCTGCTCGATGACTTTCCGGCATTTAGTGAAGTCGAATCGGCCGGTTCTGCCAATACCATCGTCTGGGATCTTCGGGAGACCGAGAGCAAGCGCATCAAGGATTCGGCGATCAACCAGGCGCTGGAAACCATCCGCAACCGGATTGACCAGTTCGGGGTGGCGGAGCCGCTCGTGCAACGGCAGGGTTTGAAGCAGATCGTGGTGCAGCTTCCGGGTATTCGCGACCCGAAGCGGGCCAAGGGTCTGATCAAGGAAACCGCGCTGCTCGAGTTCAAGATGCTGGATGAAGAAAACCAGATGAAGATGGATTTGCCGGCCCGCATTCCGAAGGACCGGGAAGCCGAGGTGGTGAAGCAGGCGGAGAGCAAGTTGCCGGAAGGCAGCCAAATTCTGTTCGAGCGGGCCGTCGAACGGGATACGGGGCGTGAGTACCGCATTCCGTACCTCGTGAAGAAACGGGTCATGCTGACCGGCGACGTGCTAAGCGATGCCCGTGTCTCCATCGGGCAGTTCAACGATCCGTACGTCTCCATCACGTTCGATGGGAAGGGCGGACGCGAGTTTGATCGCATCACGAGCGAAAACGTCAAGAAGCGGATGGCCATCGTCTTGGACAACACGATCTATTCGGCTCCGGTCATCCAGGAACGCATCAGCGGCGGCCGTGCGCAGATTACCGGCACGTTTACGACGCAGGAAGCCAACGATCTGGCCATCGTGCTGCGGGCGGGTGCGCTGCCGGCTCCGCTCAAAATCATCCAGGACCTGACCGTCGGGCCGTCCTTGGGCAAAGACTCGATTGAGAAAGGCGTGCGGGCCACCCTGATCGCCGGTGTGATGGTGATGGGGTTCATGGTCGTCTACTACCGGCTCTCGGGTGTGGTTGCCGACTTCGCGCTGATCCTCAATCTGATCTGCTTGATGGGCGCCTTGTCGGCCCTGTCGGCGACGCTGACCCTGCCGGGCATTGCGGGCATCGTGCTGACCATCGGCATGGGCGTCGATTCGAACGTGCTGATCTTCGAGCGGATCCGTGAAGAACTTCGAAGCGGAAAGGGCGTCCGGCTGGCGGTGGACGGAGGGTACGACAAGGCCTTGCTCACCATTGTCGATTCGCACGTCACGACGTTGATTACGGGAGTCGCGCTCTTTCTGTTCGGGACCGGGCCGATCAAGGGATTTGCGGTCACGCTGTGTCTCGGCATCGCGATCAACCTGTTCACAGCCCTGGTCGGTACCAAGGTCATTTTCGATATCATCAACCAACGTCATAAAGTCGAGCAGTTGAGCATCTAGGTTATGCGTCTTTTTTGGGATCTGAGATTTGAGATTTGTGATCTCGGCGCTGGGCGCCGAACTTGAAGGAGCCGGCATGTTAGAAATTCTCGGGAAGACCAATGTTGATTTCATGGGCAAGCGCCGCTATGCGTTTCTGTTTTCCGGCATCATGGTGGTGCTGGGCGTCATCGCATTGATTCAGATCGCCCGGGGCCAGGCCAACCTCGGCATCGACTTTGCGGGTGGGACGGCGGTGCAGTTGAAGTTCGATCAGTCCATCCGGATCGAAGACGCCAGAAAGGCGCTCGAGTCCAACGGCCTGGCCGATGCCGAGCTCCAAGAATTCGGTCAGGAGAACAAGCTGCTGATCCGGGTGAAGGCGTCGACGACCATTGAGGAGAAAACGGCGGAAAAGGTCGTATCTATTTTCTCCAAGGAATTTCCAAGCAACAAGTTCGTGGTGGAGTCCAGTACGGAAATCGGTCCCACGATCGGCAAGAAGCTCCAATCCGATGCGCTGGTGGCCATCGTGATCTCGTTCGCGGGCATCATCCTGTATATCGCGGCGCGCTTTGAACTGCGGTTCGGCGTGGCCGCCGCACTGGCGACCTTTCACGACGTGCTCGCCGTGCTGGGCGCCTTCTATCTTCTCGACAAGGAAATCACCCTCCTCGTGGTGACGGCGCTCCTGACGCTGGCGGGCTATTCGCTCACCGACACGGTCGTGGTCTTCGACCGCATCAGGGAAAACCTGCGTCTCCGGCGCCGCGAGCAGGAAGAGACCATGATCAATAATGCGATCAATCAGGTGCTGAGCCGCACGATCGTCACGAGTTTGACCGTCGTGCTGGTCCTCATTCCGTTGACCCTGGCCGGGGGAGAGGTGCTCCATGACTTTTCGCTGGCGCTGCTCGGGGGGGTCATTTTCGGCACCTATTCGTCCGTGTTCGTGGCGAGCCCGCTGCTGTTGTTGTGGCCCGGTGGGGCTGGACGCCTCTTGAAGCGGGCATGACATGGTGTTGAAAAAGGCCTCCAGCTGCGTTCTCGCATCGCGCAGACGCTCGACGTACCTCAAACCGTACGCCTCCCATCTGCGCTCGCTGCGGCCTTGCTGGAATACCTTTTTGAACACCATGTAAGATAGTCGCGAATACCCTAGGCTTTCTGATCTAGACGGACTGTCATGGCATTCTGGAGTCGTTCTCACAGTCTCCAGCGCAAGATCATCATGGCGATCGTGATGGTCGGGCTCCAGCCGCTCAC
>DASTFK010000468.1:0-8838 GCA_035719945.1 Nitrospira sp. | reverse complement strand
AGTTGTGCTTTCAGCGAAGCGTTTTCTTGCAGCAGTTCGTCGTATGATAACGTTGAGTCGGTCATCGAAAGAGCAATCGCAGCGCTGGAACGTCGAATGTGCTCCTACCGAAGAGATGCATCCATTGAACATTCGACATTGATCTTTCGTGTCACCGCCCCGATCGTCTCGTACAAGTGATCGGCCGCGCTTTCTTTCGTGAGGAATGCAGCGGCGCCGGCGGCTTTCATCGATTTGACGATGTGTTCCGCCTCATTCACCGACAGGCCGATCACGTATGTGCTCGGCATTTCCTCCCGGATCCGTCTGGTCGCCTCGATGCCGTCGAGCCTTGGCATGTTGACGTCCATCACGATCAAATCAGGCTTGAGTAGACGCGCGAGCGTAATCGCCTCTTCTCCGTCCCCGGCCTCGGCGATGATGTTCAGATTGGGGTATCCATCCAGGATGCTTCGGAGCCCCTGCCGCACCATCGCATGATCGTCCACAAGCAGCACGCGCACCGGCCGCTCGAGAACGGCCTGTTTAGAAGTGAGCGGCGCAGCTCCCCCCGCTGGGACGGCAAGCATCGGCTGATCCGCACCGCCGTCGGCCTCCTCCGTCATGGCAGCGCCGACCGTAACGCCGAGGGTCACCGTTGTGCCGGCGCCAGGCTGCGACTCCAGGTCCATCCATCCGTCGATGGCTTCCATCCGCTCTCGGATACTGAAGAGGCCGAACTTGTCCCCCCCCGATTCTCGTATCGCGATAGGATCACAGCCGACGCCGTCGTCGTGGACGACGATCTTGAGCTTGTCCTGACCGTCCTCTACCATCGCGATCGACGCGCGATCGGTGCCTGCGTGCTTGAGCACGTTGAACAACAGCTCTCGTACGCACTGAAACAGCATCGTCGTGTGGTCTTCCGACAGCGGAGGCGCCACCGGCGGCACATCCACGTGCACGATGAGGCCTTGCTGTTCCATCCGGTCGCCCAACCAGCGCAGGCCTGCTGCCAACCCAAATTGCCGCAACGTGGGCGGCATCAGTTCGGCGACAACCGTGCGCGTGTACGTGAGGCTTTGATCGATCAGTTGATCCGCCTCCTGCAGCACGGTACATGCGGGATGCGGGGCGATCATCTGAGACGCATGATTCATCTTCAGGCGTGTCACGACAAGCATTTGCGCCAGATAGTCGTGCAGTTCTCCGGCGATTCGCTGGCGTTCTCGTTGCTCCGTGAGCGTTAAATCCTGCGCCAACCCGCGGAGGCGGTCGTGCGTCCGGACGAGCTCTTTCGTCCGTTCATTGACACGACGCTCCAATTCCCTGGTCCACTCCTGCCGCTGCATGTCCGTCTGCTTGCGTTCGGTGATGTCGAACGTCACGCCGACGAAGCGCGTGGGACGTCCGTCGCCGCTATAATGGATACGGCCGTAGGGAGCGAGCCACCGCAGTTCGCCCGTATCGGCCCGACGGATACGGTGCTCCGCCTGGTAGAGGCTTCCGTTGTTCCTGGCATTTTTCATCGCCTGCCGGACGGCCGGTCGATCGTCTTCGTGCACGAGCGCCCACCAGCGCTTGGTCGAGGCCTGAGACGCTTCCGCGTCGTACCCGAGCAACAGCGCATTCTGGCGGTTCCAGACGACTCGTCCGGTCCGCAAATCCACGTCCCAGGTACCCATGCCGGCTCCATCCGTGGCAAACCGGAGGCGTTCTTCCTGTTCCGTAACTTGTTCGGCGCGTTGCCTGGTCTCATGTAGCAGGCGCCGGCGCTCCTTCGCCATGGCCACATAATTGGAGACGGCCTCCAGCAGTTCCAAGTCGTCTGGATCGAACGCTTGGCGGTGGCTGCTGGCGAACGCAAGCGTGCCGAGAAGCCGATCGCCGACGATCAGCGGAAAACAGGCGTAGGCCGTGGAGCCGACGGCTTGCATGCGGGACGCTTTCGGATCGGTCGAGGACTGCAAGCGCTCGACGATCACCGGCTTCCGCGACACGGCCGACGTGCCGCAGAGCGCCTGTCCGAATTTGAGAAACATCAAGGGCTCGAGCGCCTCTTCGGGAATGCCCGCCCAAGCAGACATGCGAATTCCGCCGTTGTCAGGCGTGACGTCATAATCCAAAAACGTATCCAGCCCGACGCTGGTCCGCAGGGAGGCATAGATGTCCTGCATCACATCGGCCGGATCGTCGACCCGAAGCAGCTGGTCCATCGTGTTGCTCAGCAGCTGCTGGCGGGCGGTATGCGTCCTGAGTTCGAGTTCTGCCCGCTTACGCGCATCGATGTCTTCGATCACGCCGATCAAGGATTGGATGCGGCCTCCGGCGTCCCATTGTATCGACAGCGTGACCGTGACCCAGATGGTGTCTCCATCCGACCGCATGAGACGCTGTTCAAGCGAGACTTCGGAAATGCCGCCGAGCAAGAGCGTTCCCACCTGGCTTTCATGTTCGGCGCGATCGTCCGGGTGCGTGAGGTCGCGCAGTTCCTGTTTCATGAGATCATGCTCGGTGCGGCCCGTGATGCTGCACAGTTTGTCGTTGACGCGCAACAGGCGTCCGTCCGAGCCGACGACGCACATGCCCACCGCGGCTTGTTCAAACAGACCACGAAACAGCTCTTCACTTCGGCGAAGGCGAGCCAGCAGGCCTTCGTTTTCCTGCTGCCGCTCCCGCAACCGCAAGAGCGATCGCACAGCGGCGTGTAATTCTTTTTCATCGACTGGTTCGATCAGGTACCCGTCGGAACCGACCTCGAGACCCACCGCGCGATCCATTCCGCTGACGCGGGACGCCGACACGTGCAGGACCATGATGTCGGCAAGTTCCGGCCGACTCTTGATGCGCCGGCACAGATCGAATCCGCTGATGTCAGGCAAATTCACGTCCATCAGGACGAGTTGTGGGCGCACGTTCTCAAGCACGCGCCAGGCATCCGCCCCGCAATTCGCATCGATGACGGTATAGCCGGCGCGCTCCAGCATACGCCGCCTCGCATACCTCCCTGGTTCCTGATCGTCGATGTTGAGGATCGTGGCCATCTCTGCGGTCATACAATGCCCCTCTCGTCGTTCAGCGAACGACGTTCAAAATCCTTCATGTCATGGGTAAATCGGTCGCGCTGACGGAATTGCGCCCCCTGATGTAGTGCTCACCTACAAGGATGTAGTGCCCACCTACACGCACGGGAATAGGCGAGCACACTATGGCCGGGCCGCCCCTTCTGCCTACTAGGGATACCCCTAGTCAGGTGCTGCGCATTTCAGCTTCGAAAATACTGATTTATAAGTCTTTCACATCCTTCAGGAGCCTCACGGCGCCTCTTCCAAATCGGTGACTCGGAAAGTGAAGAAAAAGAAGAAGGTGTACTGATCATGATAGGTGCGGTGGCTATGCCAGGGGGTCGAATAGAAGAGGCGACCGGACGCTCGTTCGATGACTTGAACGCCATAGCGGACATACCCGTCCTGAGCGAGATTTTGATAGATCGTCAATTGCGGCAACGAAAATGGAATGAGCACGCTTTGAACCGGCGGCATGCCGAAGAACGAGATCGATTGGCTGGTGCCGAACGATTGCACGACCACACGCACGAGATAGGAGGCGTCCTCTTCACGCTTGGCAACGCGGTAGCCCAACACGCCCAGATGAGCGGCGACCGCATCTTTGACGAAGGCGAGATCACCGGCCGGCGAAAAGTAGCCGCTCGTGGACGACGTGGTCGTATTCGTTTCGCCCGAGGATGACACCGATGGCAGCGACACGAGCGGTGTCATGTAGCCCAACTGGAGGCCGCTCACTTCCATGTACAGAGGTTCATCAATGGAGAGCGGCAGCGCGACGTCGAGCAAACTGCGGTTGAGGGCTTCCGCCAGAAGCAGTTGTTCGATGGCGCTGCGGGCGGTCCTCGTGATTTCGCGCGGAATGGTACAGGACGCGAGCAGCGGCACGAGCGACGCCCACAGGATAGCCCGTGTCAGCGTCCGCACAGAGGCTCCGATCCTATTTGGCGGGAGGCGGAGGCTCATGCACTTCCGCCGGCAGCGTCTGGATCACTTTGAGCACACGTCCTTCATCGTCGAGCTGCATCGTCACGCGATCTCCAATCGACAACCGCTCGAACAGCTCGGGACGGTCGAGGCGAAAAAAGATCGGCTTTTGCAGATCGGTCATCAGCATGCCTTTGCCCGCCGAAAGGTCCAATTTGGCCAGCGTTCCTGAAACCTCGAGCTGAGCATCGGGTTGCTCGAGCGCGACGGCACGCTCGGGAAGGGTCAAGGGAAACATGGACCACGCGACGACGATCGCTATCAGAGTCGCGTTCACCACGCGCTGTCCCGGCACGAGCCTCTGTCGCATAAGTCCTCTCTCTGTCCGCGGCCGTCGTGAAGCCGTGGTTTCACTACACCGTATGCCTGCCGCATCCTCCACTAGGCAATCCCCCAGTTTTGATTGCTGCGAAATCGGCCTTAGGGTGTGATATGCGACGGCGCTGTCATTATGGCTTGTTGGTGCTTGCAGTCTGTGTCGCGGCACAGGCCTGCGCCAGAGACCCTGTCGTACAGACGCCGACCATGATCAGAATTCTCACGAAGGAGAGCGCCGCAAGTGAGACGGGTCAATCGGACAGCGCCCCGCTCGTGAGCGATGCGCGCATCCTTGAACCGGCGGTGCGGGTCGCTTCACGCCTCATCGCCGCGGCGCGGCGGTCCGACTATGGCTCGCGAGCCCGTGCCTTGTGCTGGGTGATCGCCGTCTACA
The DNA here is from genome assembly GCA_035719945.1 of Nitrospira sp. Classification (GTDB taxonomy): domain Bacteria; phylum Nitrospirota; class Nitrospiria; order Nitrospirales; family Nitrospiraceae; genus Nitrospira_C. The sequence goes on along the minus strand of DASTFK010000468.1, from coordinate 4,095 downwards.
ATACCCCTACGCTGCCCCGTTCGTTCGTGCGGTCCGACGGCGGCATTGTGGTGTCTACGGGCACGTTCCGCGTCGCCGAAACCGAATCAGGCTTGGCCGCCATCCTTAGCCATGAACTGATACATGCACTGGCTCACGACGAGATTCCAGTGTCACCGGTCTGCGTCAGTACGACAGGGCAGCCACCGGTGCTGTTCACGCGCGAGGAAGAATCGAAGACGGACGAAATGGGTCTCAAGCTGATGGCGGATGCCGGCTATGATCCACGAGAACTGTTGGGACTCTGGGAACGGATGAAACGAGAGCAAGAGGGCACCCGTGATGAAGTGCTTCTGCATTTCACCTACGATCGTCGTATGGAGCAGATTGCGCAGTCGTTACCGCAGGCACTCAGGCGTTATGAGCATGCCAATCGAGCACCGCAGAAAGTGCTGCCAATGGACTGAATATTGTGTCGTGTTACGCGGCCGGAAGCGTGACGGTGTACTTTCCGGCCCGCTTGGAAAACAAACGCAGTTCACCGGTCCGGCTCAAGCGGTCGACCTCCAGGAAGACTTGATTCCACGTGTATGAGGGACACGCCTCCAGCAAGTCTTCCATGTCGCACGCCTGTCGATGCTTCACCATCTGGACAATCTTCCCGGTGATGTCGCTCGACATGCCAGCATAGTTCGGGGTGAAAGAAGAAGAAGAAGCGGTGGACAGTCGATTCATGTTCTCCTCCTCATTCTAGGGGATCAACCAAGAGGGACGGTACCTCGAAGGCCAAAGCGAATACACTAGGTGCTCCCCTAGTTTTCGGCTGGTGAATAAAAAATTTTTCTTGGCTCCCTTATCTCTTGCCTCCATTTTCTTCGGTGGCTCTCGGTCTCCGGCGTTTTTTTGAGGCGAGGACCGGCGTTCTTGGGTTCTGCCCAGTTGGTGGATTGGAGACTGACGCCTACAGTGTGATCTAGCCGTGGAGAAACATGGGATCCATCGCAGGGAAGGACAGCGCTGGAGCAGTTGATCTTGAGCGCCAGCCCCGTGTGCGGGTCGGATGCCAGCTCTGCGGCTCCGCCCGTTCCCGTCTCGTGTGTTCCGCAGAGGACATCGCGGCCCAGCACAGATTTCTCGAATCGTTTTATCGCAGCCACTGGTCTCGGCAGGATACAGCCACCGACCGCCTCCATTTTACTCAGGATTATTCGACCGCCATCGTGACCTGCATGGACTGCGGCCTCTTGTATCGCAACCGCCGTCCAGCCGCGCAGACCGTCACCAAGGCCTACGCGACAGAACGATATGATGACGAATATCTTCGCGCCGAGCTCGCCACTCAGCAACGCTGGGCGAGGACGAAAGTGCCGCTGCTGGCGCGGCATTTTGCTCAATGCGCGAAACGGTCACGACCGAGAATCTTGGAAGTCGGCAGCTTTGTCGGTGGCTTTCTCCTCGAAGGCCAAACGCAGGGCTGGGACATGGTCGGCGTTGATCCGGGCCACGATGTGGCGGCATTTTGCCGCGAGCGCGGGCTTCCAATCTTCGAAGGCACGCTCGACGAAGCGCGATTCACCCCAGCGTCATTCGACGCAGTGGTGGTCTGGAATACCTTCGATCAACTACCGGATCCTCGCCCCCTTTTGGAACAGGCCGTTGTGTTGTTGCGCAACGGTGGGGTCTTGGTGTTGCGCGTGCCGAACGGCGCCTGCTTTGCGTGGATGCTGCGGATGCGTTCTCTCCTTCCCCGGAAGCTTCACCGACCATTCGACGTGGCAATGGCCTGCAACAATCTGCTGACATTTCCCTATCTTTACGGTTATTCAGCCCTCCAGCTCGAGCGTCTGACAGAATCCTACGGATTTCAGCTGGCCACATGTGTGCCGGACCAGGTCGTCTCCACTCCGTCTGGTCATCTGGCCTGGTGGGCCGTCGCGGAAGAGCGAACCGTGAAGGCGCTCTTTCAGGTCATCACCGCCCTTTGGCCGGACGACCGGTCACGACGATACCGCTCAGCCCCTTGGCTCGACTGTGTGTTTGAGCGGGCCTGTACCGACCGCGAACGTGAGGATCCGAAAATTAGCCTAGGGGTTGTCCCAGTGTACTCCCCCCTAGTCTTCGAGGACACTGGCCTTAAATATCCGGGGAATCGGTGGGATCCGAAAGGAGGCTTCTCATGAAAGCTCCCGTCCAGAAGACTCCATATACATCAGCATTGGTTCCTAAGCTGTTCAGCTCGGGGACCCTCCGGCGTGCCGGCGTGCGTCAACAACCGGCACGGTGGGGCCGGGGTGTGGATTCATGGCTGGTGTTCAGTTTGACCCGGATGAGCAGCCCCAGCTTGGGGCGCAACAAGTGACGGCCGCTGGACAGGTTTTGTCCGCCGAGGAGGAACGACTGTCCTCGTCTGCGTCGCCATGGCAATCCGCATGTCCGTGATCGCACCGCAGTTGATGCATCGATACCCACTGCAATGAAACGGACCGTCAAAGTAGTCGAACACCTTGAAACCTCCGCAACGCTCACAGCTCATGCTGGCATCTCCTTCTTCGAGAAAGGTTCATTGCCCGGCGGTACGCTGTCTCTCACTCCGCCATCGCTCATACCCTGAGGAAAGCACAAAGACTGCCAGGCGTGCGATTCGGGTATAGGTCATTGAAATTACGAAGAAGAATCCCATAAAAGAGATTATGATCGACTCTTGAACAGGACAATGTGTCGGGACAACTTGTCCAGAACGGAGACATGAGAACAGACGAAGAAAGACCAGAACGTACTGATAGAGGCAGCAGGATGGCCGTGACGATCATCCTTCTCTTGACGGTCACGCTCGCCACGTTCGCGGCAGATCGCATCCTGCCGTTGGGGGTCGCTGTCTGGTTACTGTACCTCGTTCCGGTCGTCCTGACGACGCAGCTTCTGCCTCAATACACCGGCCTCGCATTGGGCATCAGCAGCGGGCTGTTGCTCATCGGCATGCTCGACACGAAGGAGGGAATTTCATACGAGCTGGCCTTGATTAACCGGGGGCTCGGGCTCATCGTGCTGTTATTCACCGGTCTGTTTCTTCTACAGCACCGTCAGATCGCGGAGGCGCTACGTGAAAGCGAGGGACGCTATCGCCTTCTGTTGGAACAGCACGGCCGGGCACGGGCGGAGGCGGCGCTCCACGAGGTGCAGGAACGGTTCAAAAGCATCTTCCACTCCTCCTACGATGCCATCGCCTACGCCACGTTCGACGGGAGGCTCCTCGAGGTGAATGACGCGTTCGTGCGGCTCTTTGGCCCATCGCGCGATGCGCTCTTGAGCGTCGAGCCGCCGGCCTCCTTGTGGGCTTCGCTCGGCCTGCCAGCCGACCGATTCCAGCAGCTTCGCGAAACGGGGAAACCGCTCGCCTACGAAATCCAATGCCGGCAAGACGATGTCCGCGCCGAATGGCTGCACGTACAGGCGTTCGCCGTGATGGGCTCTGATAAAACGATTTCCGGTGTAGCCGTCGTCGCACGCAACATCAGCGACCGCAAGCAGGCAGAAGCCGATTTGCGCCATACGAGCGAGGAATTGCGTGCGAAAAATGAGGCCCTGGCGCGCACGAACGAAATGCTTTCGGCAGCACAGCACGCGGCCGCGCGGGCTCAGCGACTCTCGGCCATCGGCCAGTTCGCCGCCACCGTTGCCCACAAGATCGGCACGCCGCTGACCGCGCTCTCCGGCCACGTGCAATTGCTCATGGAGGATTTGTCGCTCCCCTCCAAGGTCAGAGGGCGCTTGCAAACCGTGGAAGCCCAGATCGAGAGGACGTCACGCATCATCCAGGACCTGTTGTTGTATACCAGGCGTGCGCCGCCGGTGCGGACGAAGATTGACATCAACGACTGTCTGCGTGAATGCGCGAGTCTGTTCCGAACCGAATGCGAACGCCAGCACGTCACTTGCATCACCGAACTGACCGCGGATCTTCCACCGGTCGAGGCGGACCGCCAGCACATGCAGGAAGCGTTCAACCACCTCATAGAAAATGCGCTTCAAGCGATGCCCAACGGCGGCTCGTTGTGTCTGCGCACAGCGCTGGCCGATCCCGTCACCCTCGGTCGAGGCTTGCATCAGGCGGGCGGA
>DASTFK010000467.1:0-3967 GCA_035719945.1 Nitrospira sp. | reverse complement strand
CTGAAGTCGGCGAGATGGGCAAGGCCCTGGAGTACGCACGAGTGGCGACGCTGATGGACCTGGGCGATGTCGCAGGGAACGTCAAAGACGGATGTCACATCGCCGCAATGGGAGGCGTTTGGATGATTTTCGTCTACGGGTTTGCCGGATTGCGCGATTACGGCGGAGAGCTCAGCTTCTGGCCGGCTCTCCCTGACGTGCTCCATTGCATCCAATTCAATCTCATGTTTCAAGGCCGGACGCTCGAAGTCGATGTCGGGCAGGCCACAACGAGCTATCGGCTCAAGACCGGAGGTGGACTCACGATCCGTCATGAGGAGGAGGAGGTCAAGTTATCACCTGAAGAGCCCTTTGCCGAACGCCCGAATCGTAAACACAACGTGGACCTGACACACAATGGCTGACTACATAGAGGCACAGTCACACCTTTCTGCGTATCAGCAGCACGCCATCCCTGATCGTGAGAAGCGCGGCTGACACGTCGGGGTCCAAGGCGACGGCCCGATTCAGTTCCTGAATGGCGGCCGTTCGTTCATCGGGAGGCGGTTCCAACAGCACGTCCCCATCCCATAGCACATTGTCGATGACGATGACGCCGTTCGGTGAGAGCAGCTCTTTCGAGCGCCGATAGTAGTTCAGGTAATTTTGCTTGTCGGCGTCGATGAAAATGAGGTCATAGCGGCTATTCAGTACGCGCATGGTCTCAAGCGCAGGGCCCATACAGACGGTAATCTTCTGGCCGTGCGGTGACGTCGCAAAATAACGGCGGGCCACCGCTGCCGATGTTTCGTCGATTTCACAGGTCGTCACGGTACCCTCTTTGGGGAGGGCTTCGGCGAAGCAGAGAGCGCTGTAGCCGGTGAACATCCCGATTTCCAGGACATGGGTGGCCCGCACGATCTGGGTCAACAGTTTCAAAAAAGCGCCTTCCAGCGGTCCGACCAACATCTGGGGGCAGTCCATCTGCCGGTGAGTTTCCGCACGCAGGGCCCGGCAGACATCGGATTCAGGCATGGAATGGGCGGTCGCATAAACTTCGATTTCATCGGAAACTAAGGCCTTCATGTACGCATTCTCCCGGTTTGAAAAATGGCCTGCTGCGTGCGAGACTGCTCCCTATGCAACGGCCTGATGATAGCATGTGGTCGGTGGAGGAAGTGGCAGTATGAAAACCCTGAAAACGCTGGAGCCGCTGGCAACCCGGCTCCTGGAGATTCAACGCATCAACAGTGCCGCCTCTGTGCTTTCCTGGGATCAGGAAACCTATATGCCCGCCGGTGGAGGCGGGGCCCGCGCGGAGCAGCTCGCGGCCCTTCAGGGGATTGCGCATCAGCAACTGGTGTCGTCCGACACCGAGCGGCTCCTTGGCACATGGCTCGACCTCCAAACGGGCCTTCCACGCGAACAGGACGGGGAACTCTGGGACGAATCGTCAAACGCCCTGCTGCGTGAAGTGTGGCGAGATTACAGCCGCGCCAAAAAACTCCCTTCGGATTTTGTCATGCGGTTGAGCCGGGAATGTTCGTTGGCGCAGCAGATCTGGGCCGAAGCGAGGACGCAAAGTAATTTTAAATCGTTCCTTCCCAGCCTGCGCACAGTCTTGTCGCTCAAGCGAGAAGAAGCCCAGTATCTTGGTTTTGAAGGCACGCCCTACAACGCGCTGCTCGATGTCTATGAACCGGGATCGACAGTCGCCGGGTTGCGGCCGCTGTTTGCACAGCTGAAGACCCGGCTCGTCCCGTTACTGAAGCGCATTCAGCAGAGTTCCGTGCAGATCGACGACACCTTTCTGTACCATGCCTATGACCAGGCGCGGCAGCTGGAATTCGGCCGTCTGGTACTCATCGCGATGGGCTACGACTTCGAAAAAGGCCGGCTGGATCTGTCGGCCCATCCCTTCACCACATCGTTCCATCCGACGGACGTCCGCGTCACCACTCGCGTCTACGAACACGACCTGCCCTCGTGCCTTTTTAGTTGCATCCATGAGGGCGGGCACGGCCTGTATGATCAGGGGCTCGACCCAACCCACTATGGCACTCCGCTCGGCGAATCCGTATCGCTGGGCATCCATGAGAGTCAATCGAGATTGTGGGAGAATTGCGTCGGCCGCTCACGTGCCTTCTGGCGGTTTTTTTACCCAATCCTCCAAGCCACCTTCCATCATCAACTGCGCGCGGTCGAGATGGAACAGTTTTACACCGTGATCAATCGAGTCAAGCCCTCGCTGATCCGCGTCGAGGCCGATGAGCTCACGTACAATCTCCACATCATGCTGCGGTTCGAGATCGAGCAGGACCTGATCGAGGGGAAGACGAATCCCGAAGAACTTCCCGACATTTGGAACCACAAGATGAAGAAGTATCTGGGAATCGCTCCGTCACTGGACGGAGAGGGCGTGTTGCAGGATGTACATTGGTCGATGGGAGCCTTTGGCTACTTCCCGACGTATACCTTGGGCAATCTCTATGCTGTGCAGTTTTACGAACAGGCGAAACACGAGATTCCCCACATTGAAGACGAAATTGCCGCGGGACAGCTGATGGTCTTGCGCCGTTGGCTAGGTCAGAAGATTCATCGCTGGGGTCGCATGTTCACGCCCGATCATCTGGCCCAACGGGTGACTGGCGTGAGTCTCAACCCCGAACCATTCTTGCGCTATATCGAACGGAAGTACGGAGAGCTCTACCGGCTCGACAAGGCTTGACGGCCTCCTCTCTTCCATCACAGCACCGCCCTCGCTGTCTACGATTCCCCTTAATAGCCCATGGCCTGGTTCAGCTTTCCCAGGAGCGCCGGCGGGAACGCAAACTCCGCTTGCACCTCGATGCGATGAGGCACAAGCAGCGTCGTGTGAAACACGATATCGCGGATAGGAATCTTGAATTCCGGATCCTGCGGCGTACTCAATTCGACCGCCTCGACGGATGAGGTAATGGCGCCGCTATCTTGAGGACCGTAGGTCGCCATGACGGCCTTGAGAATTTCTATGACCTTTTCATTAGCTTCGACGCCCGCGACGCCTTGCTCGATCAACGGGAGGACTGCCTCCTGCGCCTGATCGGAGAGCGTAAAGTTCTCCACGCGCTCCTTCCGACGGAGCGACGTCAGATCATTGTCCAGATCCTTGCTGAACGCGCCGTAAGCGAACCGGAAAAATTCGAAATGAAACCCTTTGAGGCCCTTTCCGAACATCTGCAGCTCGCAGAGAAAACAGAGCTGCTGAAGCTTGACGTCGCTCAGCAGCCCATGAGGTTCGGCCAGATGCAGTGCATACAGCAGAAGCGCACGGTCGACGGCAATCTGATGAGGCTGGCGCATCGGCTGGAAATCCTTCTCCTCAAGCCAGGACGGGCGCTGCACTATAGACAAGCGAAAAAACCCCGTCAATCGCCCCCTTGACCGCATCAAGTGTTTCTGTTTCTAATGACCACCGGTTGGAGACGCTTTGATATGCCGCTCGGCAAATTCGCGAAAGAGATGAACGTGCTGAAGGAACACCTGGGCAAGCACCAGCTGAAATTCACCCGCCAGCGGGAGCTCATTCTGACGGCCTTTCTACGGCAGGAGCACATTACCGCCGAGGCCATGTACCATCAACTTGCCAAGACGGATCCTCATCTTGGGCTGGCGACGATTTATCGGACATTGAATTTGTTTTGCGAAGCCGGCATCGCACAGGCCAGGCATTTCGGCTCACAAACGCAATACGACAACGTCGCCCATAAGGGGCATCACGATCACCTCATCTGCACAGGGTGCGGGAAGATCGTCGAATTTGAAAACTGCGAGATCGAAAAATTGCAGGAGGAGGTCGCCGCCCGGAACGGCTTTACCATCCAGACCCACCGCCTTGAACTCTACGGACTCTGCTCCCGCTGCCGTCATTGACGATTGCCCCGGCTTCTGGTATCTTTTTGAGATGGCTTATCAATTTCAATTTCCACGCCCGACCCAGAGTCGCCCC
>DASTFK010000466.1:0-2382 GCA_035719945.1 Nitrospira sp. | reverse complement strand
GGCCAGTACGGTGCTGGCGCGCGGGCCCAAGCATCTCATCATCAAGCGGGGTGAATACGGCGTGCTGATGTTCAGTGGAAGTCAGGTGTTCGGGGCACCGGCGTTTCCGCTGGAGGACGTCCGCGACCCGACTGGCGCCGGCGACACGTTCGCGGGCGGCTTCCTCGGGTATCTTGCAGCGACCGGAAACCGGTCGGTCGCCTCGTTCAAACAAGCCATCATCTTCGGTAGCGTGATGGCCTCCTTTACCGTAGAATCCTTTAGTCTTGACCGTTTGCGAGTCCTGGATTACAAAGAGATCCAGGATCGATTCCGGGCGTTCAAACGTCTCACCCATTTCGAGGATCTTCCGTGAAAGGCGTAGAGGCATATCCGCGCAAGGACGGTGTTCTCGTCGCATTCATCCTGCTGACGGGTTTGTGTCTCGTGGGCTGTGCGACCTCCGAAGAGACCAAGCAGAAATCGAAGGGCTATTATCAGGAGGGCATGGCGAGTCTGGAGCACGATCGGCAGAAAGCGTACGTGTCCTTTCAGAAGGCAGTCCAGCTCGATCCTGGAAACAAGGAAGCCCGATACGGGCTCGGCCACCTTCTGGTCTACCAGGGAAAACTCCCACAGGCCGAGTCCGAGTTTCGAGCAGCCATCAAAATTGATGAGAACTATTCAGAGGCGCATACCTATCTCGGCCAGGTCTTGTCGTACCAAGACCGCTGGCCAGAGGCGATTGCCGAGTTCCGGCGTGCGCTGAGCAATCCGCTCTACAGCACGCCCGACCTCGCCCGCTTCCATCTCGGCAAGGCCTTGGCTCACGAGGGCGATTATCAGGGCGCGATGGAGGCGCTGGAAGACGCCCTTGCCGTCAATCCACCCAACGTGCCGCCGGCGATGCTGCAGCTGGAGCTCGGCAAGGTGTATTACAAGCTGGGATTTGAACGCCGGGCGAAAGAGGCGCTCACAAAAGTGACGACCTTGGACAAGACCGGCCCCCATGCCGCTGCGGCCAAGGAAATTCTGGCACGGCTGAAGCCGTAGAGAGAGACGCATGGACTCGATCGGAGATTTTTTCAAGCAGGTGAGAGAAACCAAGGGTCTGACCGTGGACGAGGTGGCCTCCAAGACGAGGATCCGGACGGATTTCGTGAAGGCGCTCGAAGAAGGCAATTTCGCCAAGCTGCCCGATCAGGTGTTCGCCCGCGGATTCGTGCGATCCTATGCCCGTTCTCTGGGATTGGATGAAGAAGACGCGATCCATCGATTTATCCAATCGGCCGGAGCGTTTTATGAGAAACAAGACGAACGTGAACGCCTCAAGGTTAGGCAGGCCGAGGAGGAACGGAAGCGCCAAGCCAACCGAAAGGCCGTGGCCATCGCCATCGGAATTGCGATCCTGACGTTGGTAATCTTATTGAGCCGTGAACAATCGTCGCTGCTCGTCCGACGGACCTCGCAGTCCGAACCGCCGTCGTCGACGGCGAAGCGCGTGACGCCGCCTGAACCTGGGAAAGTCGATATGCCGGTTCGTCCTGAGCCGGAAAACCCGACCGCCGCAAAGACCACGCCGACGGAAGCGTCTCCTCCGCCGCAGACAGCGACTCGCCATGACGCGACTGCCGGACGCAGTGCGGTCTCCGGCACCGCCGCCGCGCCGGTTGCGCCGCAGACTTCGGTCCCCATCCCTCCGCCGATCAGCACTGAAGGACCGCTCGGGCCTCCCTCGCTTGAGGGAACGGCGAATGCCGATGAACCGTTGGTGCTTGATCTCGAAGCGACCGAGTTGAGCTGGGTTGTGATTCAGGTCGACGGCGGCAGCCCACAGGAAGCGTTGCTGCGGCCGGGTGAAAAAGCCAAGTGGAAAGGACAGGATCAGTTCATGTTGACGCTGGGAAATGCCGGCGGCGTCAAGGCGGAGTTGAACGGCAAGCCCCAAAAGGCGTTCGGGCCAAGCGGAAAAGTTGCCCGCGACATTCTGCTCAAACGATAGCGCCTTCTCTTCACGGATCTTCTGAACCATCCTCCCTCTGTGGCGGTGCGGCACTACGCCTGTGGCGTAATGGTCGCAAGAATGAGCTGAGTGTCTCGCCGTGCCGGTCGTCAACTCCGTAACTAGGCGGAATTGCGAAAGCGACCAGGTGATCAATGTGGCATGACGTTTGATTGATGAACATCACAGGAGAACATCAAGACACTTTGTCGCGCGGGTTCGGTGGGCTGGTGATGGATCCTGAGCAGTTTGCTTGACAAGCTCAAAACACCGTTGCTATAGTCCCGTCGCTTTATTGCCTTCATGCAACCCAGCCAGTGGCCTCAGGCCCTGTGGATATGCGGTGGTTTAACAACAAGGAGGAGTCTGATGGGGTATTTTTCTAAGTTTTTAGGACTCAC
>DASTFK010000465.1:0-3384 GCA_035719945.1 Nitrospira sp. | reverse complement strand
GAGTCCTACTGACCATCGCACCCGCCCACCCACCGCCTGTCGGAACAGGCGTTTGCCCAGGGTACGTCGAGGCCTTGAGCGGTGCGAGAACGCAGCTGGAGGTTCTTTTCAACATCCCGCTAGGCATGAGTGACTTTCTGGCGGCCCAGATAAATCTCTCTCACCCGCTCATCGGACTGAACCTTATCCACGGTCCCTTCACAGATGACCGTCCCCTCGTGCAACACCGTGACGATGCGTGCAATCTGGCGAACGAACTCCATGTCGTGCTCGATCACCACGATGGCATGCTTCTCCGCCAACGATTGCAGCAGCCGACCTGTTTGCTCAGTTTCCTTGTCGGTCATCCCCGCCACCGGCTCATCGACCAGTAATAGGGACGGGTCCTGCAAAATCACCATGCCGATTTCGAGCCACTGTTTTTGCCCATGCGACAGCGAGCCGGCTCTGACATGGGCGCAGTCTTTGAGGCCGATGGTCGTCAAGGTCTCGCTGATCTTCTCTCGTTCCTCCGCTCTCGACGCCCCAAGGAGCGTCGAAAATACGCCCTTGCTCGGACGTTTGAGCGAGAGATCGAGATTTTCCCATACCGTGAGATTCGCATAGACCGAAGGGGCCTGAAATTTTCGGCCGATGCCGAGCTTGACGATTTCATCCTCGCGCTTGCCAATGAGCTCTTGATCTTTGCCGAAGATGACCCGGCCCGCCGCAGGCTTCGTCTTTCCGCAGATGACATCGAGCAGCGTCGTTTTGCCGGCTCCGTTCGGACCGATCACGACCCGGAGCTCATTGTAGTTGACAATGAAGTTGAGATTATTCAGGGCCTTGAAGCCGTCGTAATCGACGACAACGCCTTCGAGGTAGATGATGGAGCCGCGGTCGCTCATCCGAGTTCCTCTTCCGGAAGCGCGGTGGCCTTCGCCTTGAGCTGTCCGATCCGCTCCCTCGCCTGGCGCATGATCCCGATCAGTCCGTCAGGAAAAAGCAGAACCACGACGACAAACAGTCCACCCAGAATGAATGGCCAGAGCTCCGGGAAGTAGTTGGTAAGCACACTACGGCCTAAATTGACACTGACCGCTCCCAACACGGCGCCTGCGAGTGTCCCGCGGCCGCCCACGGCCACCCAGATAACCATTTCCAACGAAGGCAAGACGCCGATCTGTGCGGGCGTAATGATTCCGACTTGCGGTACGTAGAGCATGCCGGCCAGACCGCCCAAGGCCGCAGCGACGACGAAGACGAAGAGCTTGTAGTTGGCCGGCGTGTATCCGGAAAACACGACGCGAGGTTCGCTGTCGCGTACGGCGATCAGCACCCGCCCTGCCCGTGATCGTGTGATCCACCGGCAGAGAAAATAGGCGCCGCCGAGGCAGATGACGGTCAGCACGTAGAGGGCGCGCTGAGTGCCGGCGTCGGAGAGCCGGAATCCGAGCAGTTGTTTGAAATCGGTCAGACCGTTCGTTCCGCCTAGATTCGTCTCGTTGCGGTTGAACACCAGCCAAGCCACCAGCGCGAGGGCCTGGGTGATGATCGCAAAGTAGACCCCTTTGATGCGGCTTCGAAACGCCAGAAAGCCAAAGACCAGCGCGAAGAGCGTCGGCACCAGGATGGCGCCGAGGACGGCGGCGGGGAAACTGTAGAACGGCTTCCAAAACAACGGCAATTCCTTTACCTGGTTCCACACCATGAAGTCCGGCAGGTCACTGCCGTACACGCTCTCTTTTCCGATCGTCAGCATCAGATGCATGCCCATGCAGTAGGCGCCAAGACCGAAAAATACCCCCTGCCCAAGACTGAGCACGCCGGTGTATCCCCAGATCAGATCCAAGCCGAGCGCCAGGATGGCGAACGCGAGAAATTTCCCGAACCGATTGAGCGAAAAATCCGACAGGTGGAACCAGGAATCTTCGGCCGGCAACACGTTCAACAGCGGCATGAGCACCAGCAGCACGAAGCCGGTGATCCAGAAACCCAGACCGATGTCGCGGGTTTGCCTGAGTGATTCGTGGTCAGACATACGTGCGCCGTTTCAATAGCACTAGTTTCAGTAACCGTTATGAATCTGCATGGCGTCCTTTGATCGCAAACAACCCAGACGGCCGCCATTGAAGAAAGAGAATGACCAGCACGAGAATGCAGACCTTGCCGTAGACGGCGCCGAGGCTGGGCTCGAGCAGCTTATTGAGGCCCCCGATGCCCAATGAGGCGACAATCGTCCCGGCCAGTTTGCCCACCCCGCCCGTCACGACCACCCTGAACGAATCGACGATGTAATTCTGGCCCAGCCCCGGCTCGACGTTGCCGATCAGCGTCAGGGCCCATCCGGCGATGCCCGCCAGTCCCGAGCCGAACGCAAATGTGTAGGCATCGACTTTTCTGGTCGGAATGCCGAGGCAGGCGCTCATGTTCCGGTTCTGTGTGACCGCTCGGACGCGCAGGCCAAGACCGGAGCGAAACAAGATGGCATAGATCGTCAGGACGCAGATCACCGACAGCAGGATGATGAAGAGCCGGTTATTGGGCAGATAGACACCGACCATGACTTGAAGCCCGCCGCTGAGCCAAACCGGCGCAGTCACGGCGGTCAAATCGCCGAAGTACACGCGGGCGGCCTGCATGAGGACGAGGCTGATGCCCCAAGTCGCCAACATCGTTTCCAGCGGCCTGCCATAGAGGAAGCGAATGACGGTCACTTCGAGCAACATGCCGCAGCCGGCTGCAACAAGGAAGGCCATGGGCATCGCCACCGCAAAATAATAATCGAACACGGTGGCGGGCAAAAACGCCCTGAAGGCCTCCTGGGTCATGAAGGTCGCATAGGCGCCGACCATCATCAGCTCACCATGGGCCATATTGATCACGCCCATAAGCCCGAAGATGATGGCAAGCCCCACGGACATGATCAAGAGAATCGAGCTGAGGCTGACGGCACGGAACAGCGTTTCGATCGCGGCCGACCACACCGCCCAGGTTTCGATGCGCTCGATTGAGGCACGGGCTGCCTTGGCCAGGGATTGTTGAGGTTCGCTCGCCCCTTCCACGGTTCCTACATTCATGATTTCTTGTAATCCCGGAACGGCATTTTGACTTGCCAGATCTCCCAGCGTATTCACGGCGACCAGCTTGGCAGCCTGATTATCACCAGCCAACTTCAGCAGTGCCGCGGACTCCTGCATGGTATAGCGCACCCATTTATTCGTCTCTTTGGCCGCCGCCTGTTCCAGCCAGGGGATGGCCACAGACCTTCCCAACATTCCCAGATCCGTTGCAGCCGAGCGCCGAACATCCGCCTCAGGACTCTCCAGTTTCGCCCGGTGCTTGATCAGGTCCATCACCGGTTTGATGGCCAGGCGGATGGGCCGGTCGGCAGTGGCGCGGATG
>DASTFK010000464.1:0-2979 GCA_035719945.1 Nitrospira sp. | reverse complement strand
GCCTTGGCCATGATCGAATTGTAATCGTCGTGATCCCGATCGAACCGACGGCAAAGCTCATCCAATCGCAGCCCTGCGGTGACGGCAAAAGCCCCGACATGGTCCGTTCGTCCAGACGATTGAGGCGCAACGTAATCGGCCAGCGCCAGATTGGGTTGGCCTTGTGGTTTTTCTCCCTGCTGCCGCAACGTATGAATGGTCGCTAGGACTGCCTTCTTCGAAGCATCCGCATACACTTCGATGTCGTCACCGATGCTGCAGGCGGCGAACAGCCCATAGACCCCTTTGGCAGTCAGCAACTTCTCGTCGACGATGCGGGCGAGCAGTTGCTGAGCATCGGCAAAAAGCTCTTTCGCCTTCGCACCGATTGTCGGGTGCTCAAAAATTCCCGGATAGCGTCCCTTTAATTCCCACGTGTGGAAAAACGGAGACCAATCGATGTAGGGCAGCAGTTCGGCGAGCGGCTGATCGGCGATCTCGTGAATCCCGAGTCCTTCTGGCTCAGGAATCTCGAGAGCCCTCCAGTCGGAAACCAACCGGCGGGCACGGGCTTCCGCCAGGGGGAGCACCGGTTTGGCTTCCCGATCCTGATGGGCCTGCCGTACACGGTCGTAGTCCTCCCGTACCCCCTGCACGAAGACGGCCTTCTGCGCTCGATTCATGAGATTGCCGACCACCCCGACGGCGCGTGAGGCGTCCAACACATGGATGACAGACGGCGCATAGGAGGGCGCGATCTTGACGGCCGTATGTGCTTTGCTGGTCGTCGCCCCACCGATCAGGAGGGGGACGTCGAAGCCTTGGCGCGTCATCTCCTTGGCCACATGCACCATTTCGTCGAGCGACGGCGTAATGAGCCCGCTCAAGCCGACGATGTCCGCCTTCTGGTCGCGGGCAGCGGTCAGAATGTGCTCGCACGGCACCATCACGCCCAGATCGATGACCTCATAGTTGTTGCAGCCGAGGACGACGCCGACGATGTTCTTCCCGATGTCGTGGACGTCTCCCTTCACCGTGGCGAGAAGGACCCTGCCTTGTGATTGGTACCCGCCCATCCGTTTCTTCTCTTCTTCCATGAACGGCAACAAATGGGCGACGGCCTTCTTCATCACACGGGCGCTTTTCACGACCTGCGGCAGAAACATTTTGCCCGATCCGAACAAATCGCCCACGATGTTCATCCCTGCCATGAGGGGACCTTCGATCACCATGAGCGGCTTCGGATACTTTCGCCGTGCCTCTTCAGTGTCTTGGTCAATGTAGTCCGTGATGCCCTTGACCAAGGCGTGCGACAGCCGTTCTTCGACAGTCCCCTTGCGCCATTCATCGTTCTTGACGACGGTCTTGTCCTGACGTTTGACGGTTTCTGCGAAGGCCACCAGACGTTCCGTAGAGTCCGGACGGCGGTTCAGCAACACGTCCTCCACGAGTTCAAGCAAGTCTTTCGGGATTTCTTCATAGACGGCCAGCTGACCGGCATTCACGATGCCCATGTCGAGACCGGCCTTGATGGCATGATAGAGAAAGGCCGAGTGCATCGCTTCGCGCAGGACGTTGTTGCCGCGGAACGAGAACGAAATGTTGCTGATGCCGCCGCTGACCCTGGCGCACGGCAAATGTTGCTTGATCCACCTCGTCGCCTCGATAAAATTCACCGCATAATCGTTGTGCTCCTCGATCCCGGTCGCCACCGTCAGGATGTTGGGATCGAAAATAATGTCGGTCGGACTGAAGCCGACCTGTTCCGTGAGAATCTTGTACGACCTGGCGCAAATGTCCTTCTTGCGGTCGAGGCTGTCCGCCTGACCTTTTTCGTCGAACGCCATCACGACCACGGCCGCCCCATACCGCCGAACCAAGGTGGCCTGCTCGATGAATTTTCCCTCACCTTCCTTCAAGCTGATGCTGTTGAGGACCGCCTTGCCTTGGATGTTCTTGAGCCCTGTCTCCAGCACCTCCCATTTGGAGCTGTCGACCATGATGGGGACCTTGCAGATATCCGGTTCGGCAGCGACGAGGCGAAGGAATTTCTCCATCGCAGCCTTCGAATCCAGCATGCCCTCATCCATGTTGATGTCGATGATCTGGGCACCGCCTTCTACTTGTTGCCGCGCCACCGACAGGGCGTCATCATACTTGCCCTGGAGGATGAGCTTCGCAAACGCCGGGGAACCGGTCACATTGGTCCGCTCTCCGATGTTCACGAAATTGGCATCGGGACGGATCGTGAGCGCCTCGAGCCCGCTCAGGCGGGTATAAGGCTCCACCGTCGGGATCATCCGCGGCCTTACGTCTCGAACCGCCTCGGCCAGAACCTTGATGTGCGCCGGCGTCGTGCCACAGCATCCGCCGACGATGTTGAGCCATCCGTTCTGGGCCCACTCACGGAGCTGTGGGGCCAGAGTGTCCGGGGTTTCCGGGAAACCCGTCGGCAGCAGCGGATTCGGCAGCCCGGCGTTCGGATGTGCGCTCACATAAACCGGCGCGATACTCGACAGCTCTTCGATGAGCGGCCGCATTTCCTTCGGGCCAAGAGCGCAATTCATGCCGACGCTGAGCAGCGGGACATGCGAGATTGAATTCCAGAAGGCTTCGACGGTCTGTCCCGTGACCCCGCGGTTGCTGCCGGCTTGAATGAACGTCACGGAGGCCATGATCGGAACGCGTCGCGCGCCAGAGGCAAACAACTGTTGGATGGCAAAGAACGCTGCCTTGGCGTTGAGCGTGTCGAAAATGGTTTCCACGAGCAGCAGGTCGGCGCCGCCGTCCAACAACCCCCGTGCCTGGTCGGCATACGCTGCGACCAATTCGTCGTAGTTCGTTCCACGGGCGCCGGGATTGTTCACATCCGTCGAGATCGACGAGGTTTTGGTCGTCGGACCGATGGCGCCCGCCACAAAACACCGGCGTCCCGGCTGGGCGGCCCGGACTGCCGCGACGGCACGAAAGGCACATGCAGCTCCGGCTTTCGAGAGCGCG
>DASTFK010000463.1:0-2497 GCA_035719945.1 Nitrospira sp. | reverse complement strand
GCCGGTTGCCACTGTTCAGGTCTGGTACAAAGTCGGTTCCCGCAATGAGGTCATGGGCCGTGCGGGGCTCTCGCACATGCTCGAGCACATGATGTTCAAGGGCACGGCAAAATATCCGAAGGGATCGTTTTCGCGCCTCATTCGCAAGAACGGCGGCATGGATAACGCCTTCACGAGTCAGGATTTCACGGCCTATTTCGAAAATCTCGCGGCGGACCGCGTGCAGCTCGCCTTGGAAATGGAGGCCGATCGCATGCAGGGCCTCATCCTAGACGCGAACGAGCTCAAGACCGAGCGAGACGTCGTGAAGGAGGAACGCCGACTGCGCACGGAAGACGATCCACAAGGCGCTCTCGTAGAAGCCTTGTTCGCCCAGGCATATCTCAGCCATCCCTATCACTGGCCCGTCATTGGATGGTTCGGCGATTTGGATGCGATGACCCTAGACGATCTTCAGCGGCACTACGACACCTACTATTCTCCCAACAACGCCACATTGGTCGTCGTTGGTGACATCAAGGCCGACCAATTGCTGCCGACGATTAGGCATTTGTTTGAACCCATACCCCGTGGACCGGAACCCAAGCCCGTGGCGACCATGGAGGGCGAGCAGAAGGGCGAGCGGCGGTTTCTGCTGAAACGGGAAGCGCAGGTGCCGTTTGTGATGATGGGTTATCGTGTCCCAAACTATACGAGCGAAGATTCCTATGCCTTGGATGTGCTGGAATCCATCCTTTCTCACGGAAAAAGTTCTCGACTCTATCAAAGTCTCGTCTACGATCAGAAACTTTCTCTCGCAGTCGGCGCCGAGTATGGCTTGATGCAGACCGACCCAGGCCTGTTCTATTTTTATGCTCTCGTGAGTCCCGGCCAGAAGGTCGAGATCGTCGAAGAGGCGCTCCATAAGGAAATCAAGCGGCTCCAGACCGAGCCTCCGACCGAACAGGAACTGCAACGGGCCAAGAACCAGGTGGAGGCGGCGAGGGTCTTCGAGCAGGACTCCAATTTCCGGCACGCCATGCTGCTGGGCCAGGCGGAGTCCGTGGGAGCGGGATGGCGCAAAGTGGATCAGTTTTTGGAGCGGATCCACGCCGTCACGGCGAAGGAGGTACAGCGCGTCGCAGCACAGTATCTGATCGAGGACGCGCGGACCGTCGGCACCTTGATTCCCGTCATACCCAAACCACCGGAATCGCCCACTGCGGCAGTGCAGGGAAAACCGTGATCGCCACGCTGTTCCGCTCGATAGTGTCCCATACGCGACCCGCTTGGCTCCTGCTCGGCTCTCTCGCAGTTGCCGTTGCAGCCACCCCTCTCTCGGCAGCTGAGATTGTTCCCACGAAATTCGTGTCGTCCAACGGCATGACGGTCCTCGTGCTGGAGCAGCATTTCCTGCCGATTGTCGAAGTCCATGCGATGGTCAAGAGCGGCTCGGCGCATGATCCCCCCGAGAAAGCCGGCCTTGCGAATCTGGTCGCCAGTCTCCTTGACGAAGGCACGACCTCCCGGTCGTCGAAACAACTCGCCGAGCAGATCGACTTCGTCGGCGGCGCCTTGGAAGTCAAGGCTGCCGAAGATTTCACGACCGCCTCTGTCCGCGTGTTGAAGAAGGATGTGGAGTTTGGCTTTATACTGCTGGCCGACATCCTGCAGCACCCGGCGTTTCACAAGCCCGAGTTCGAACGGATACGCTCCCAGATACTCGGGGAAATGGCCAGTGACAACGACGATCCCGGTCACGTCGCCATGAAATCATTCAACCAGCTGGTGTTTCACGGGCATCCGTACCGCTGGCCGTTGAACGGCAGCGAAGAGACGCTCAACAAAATTACTCATGCCGACGTGGTGGGCTTCTACAACCGAGAGTACACTCCCGGTCAGGTGATTCTGACGATCGTTGGCGACGTCACGACGGAACAGGTGACTGGACTCGTGCAGACCCATTTCGGTGTCTGGAAGAAGTCTGCAGCGCCGCCGCGAAACCTGAAACATCCGGCACCAGTCGAGAAGAAGACGGTACAGCTCATCGAGAAGGATTTGACGCAGTCAAACGTTATTCTTGGCCACGGCGGAATCAGTCGGAACAATCCCGATTTTTACGCCGTCACCGTCATGAACTACATCCTAGGGGCCGGCGGATTCTCCTCGCGGCTGATGGATTCCATCCGCGACAAACAGGGCTTGGTCTACGGGATCATGAGCCATTTTGATGCGCGGCTCATGCCCGGGTCGTTTTGGGTCAACTTTCAAACCCGTACGGAAGCCACGAACCAGGCGATTCAAGGGGTGCTGGCCGAGATCAAGAACATCCGCGAAGCGCCCGTCACCGATCAGGAGCTTTCGGAGGCCAAGTCCTTTTTGGTCGGAAGTTTCCCGCTGCGGCTCGACTCCACCGCCAAACTCGCCCAGGTATTGGCCCAGGTTGAGTTTTACGGTTTGGGGTTCGAATACTTTTCCCAATATCCCAAGTGGATCGAGCGGGTCACCAAGGAGGACG
>DASTFK010000462.1:0-4104 GCA_035719945.1 Nitrospira sp. | reverse complement strand
GTCGCTTCGCCGACACTCAGTTTGGCAGCCGTCGGCACCAGCAGGGCATTGCCGCCTCGTTCGCGTCCGTCCGCAATATCCCGTTCCAAGAGGTGCGTCACGCCGGCAAAGGGGTTGTGTCCCGGACCAATCTCCAAGACGCGACGCGCGAAATAGGGCCTTCTCCACCAGGGCAAGCGTTTCATGAGGGCCGAATGCTCGCTACCCGCGAAACCCCCGATGGGCGATTTCGCGATAAAACCGCCAATTGAGCCAGCGGCTTCGCCTCGCGCCCCACCGCCGGGCCTTAGCAAGCCGCGCATGCATCACGGCAGGATGGCGACCCGTATATTCCTTCAAGATCGCATAGTCCTCGAATCGGAAAGCGTCACCCGTCAACTCTTTAGCCGCCGCAACTGGGAGATTCGCGCCATGATACACGGACGCCTGCTCCCGCTTTTTCTCGAGCATGGTCTTAGGATCCTTCACCCAGCCGTAATGAAACATCCTGGCGCCGGAATAGGCGAGCCACTCCTTTGGACCGCTTTGCAAATATTGTTGAGTAGCCTTGAAATGAAATCCCACCGCGTCGCCGCAGGATTCCATTTCTCCGTTGTTTCGAATGATGCGGACCGCCTTGTGATAGAACCAGGGATTCGTCGACCAGTAATCGGCGATGAAATGCAGATAGCGGAAGAGGAGACCTTTCACCATCGGATTGCCGGCATGCTCGGCCATGGACCGCCTGAGCACCGGCAGGTCGTCTTCGTGCACGACTTCATCGGCCTGAATGTAGAACGCCCAGTCGCCCGTACAGTGACTGAGCGCGATATTGGTCTGCTGTGAATAAATCAACCCGTCTTTGCGCAGCGATTCATCCCATACCGATTCGACGATTTTGATCCTGGGATCCCCGATCGACTGAACGAGTTCGAGTGTCCCGTCCTCGCACCGGCCGACGTTCACGATGAATTCGTCGCACAAGGGCAGCGCGGACTTGATCGACTCCACCAGGGGATAATCGTATTTGACCGCATTGCGGCAGAATGTGAACCCGCTGACGGTCATCCGCCCACTCACTGGGCTCATCATTTCGTCAGTTCCCAGAACTTGGCGTACTTCATGAACGTGTAATAGCCATAGAGGCCGGAAAGAATCAACCCCGGCATCCCGTCGAGAAACCCGCGCCGCAAGCCATACATCTTGAGAAACGCCCCCATCGGGTGCGTCACCAATTGATGGGCCCGGAACCGGCGCGCCTCATCCACCATGCGCCTGGCCATCAGATCGGAGTATCGATCCTGTTTGGTGATGTAATGATCAATGTCCCTGAAGGGATACTGCAACGCCGGTTGCGAGAGGTATCCGATCGGCCCGTCACAATCAAAGCTTTCATGCACGAGTTCCTGACGATAGCGCAACCTCCCCTTTCGAAAGAGCTGCGGTTGACGGTAATCGGGATACCAGCCGCAATGCTTGATCCAGCGCCCTAGAAAAAAATTCTTGCGCGGGACGAAATAGGCGTCGGCCGCAGTCGGCTGTTCAAGCACGTTGCGGATTTCTTCCTGCAGGGCCGGGGTCATCCGTTCGTCAGTATCGAGACTAAAGATCCATGTCTGCGAGCAATAGGCCACCGCCTGGTTACGGAGCGCGCCGAAGCCCGTGAAATCCACCTGATACACCTTGGCGGTAAACTCGGCAGCGATGGCCGCGGTCCGGTCGGTACTGTGCGAGTCCACGACGATCAGTTCCGCGGCCCACCCCGCGATCGACGCCAGGCAGGCGCGCATGTTCGGCTCGTCGTTATAGGCAATCACGTAGACGGATATGGGGAGGGGGCGGCCGGTCACAGCTTGGACCCGAATTCCTTCCACGACCGGATCTTGTTTTGATTAAGCACGGTCTTGGAAGCCACATACGGCGCGAGCCGATGGGAAGGAAAGAGGCTTCTACACATGCACGACCCTCAGCGGGAACGATCGCGATGTCACCTCCCTCACGTGCTGAACGACGGTATCGACGGTGATCCGGTCCAGACAATCCCAATAAGGACAGGCTTCATAGATACACTTTTCACAAGTCGGCACTTCTGGGCGCAAGACGACACCTGTTCCTAACGGTTGCCATCGCGCCGGAAGGTTGTTTCGTCGAGGATCAAAGAGGCTGATATTCGGCACACCACACGCTGCGGCGATGTGTGCGGGTCCTGTGGCGCCGGACACCACCGCATTGCTTTCCGCGATGACCGCCATTGATTCCCGTAATGTCGCGCCCATGAGGCTGACCATTCCCTCCGGAAGCGACTTGACTGACAGCACACGAAAGAAATGCTCTGCCTCCGGAGCGCTACCGGTGAACACGATACCGAACCCGCAGCCTCGTAGGGCTTCGGCAAGCTTCCAATACTGCTCGGTTCGCCATCGCCTGGCGGCGAACCCGCCAGGATGGAGCACCACGCGCGGCGCAGGCACCACTCGCAAGTGCTTGCCGGCAGTCCGCCGTTCCTCTTCGGTAACCACCAGCTTGGGAGGGACGGGCGAAGGTGGATCCAGCCCCAGGCCTTTCAACATCCCGACGTTGTAGACAGTCTCGTGCTTTGAAAAATCGCTTCGGTGTTCGTAAATCCGGCGATTGGCCAGAACACTATACCATCGATAACCGGTGGCGACCCGGATCGGAACTCGGGCCAGCCATGCGGCCAACATCAGGCGGCGGAACGGCTTGAGAAAAATCGCCGCATCCACTCCACGCCGAAAAAGTCCAACCAAGTCTCGTAGCGACTCACGTCCCGACAGGGTCCAAATTTCATCCACGTCCTGATGATGTTCGAGCACGGGGGCCGCGTACTGGCTGGACAAGAATATGACTCGGGCCTGCGGCTTCACTTGACGCAACGCGGTCGCGACAGGCAGGCACAAGATCTCATCGCCGATGCCGTCGGGCCTGACTAAGAGGACATTCATTGCGTACCAAAAGGGACCAACAATGCGCTCTCTGACCAGTTGGTTAGCGTTCGATCGTCGAGACTGACTTGAGCCGTGCTGCTTGTGCGGCGGCATCTGCGAGAATCCACTCGGCCGCCTCTGCCATCGACGGGGCGACCGTGTCGGGAATGGCCCCGGCAGCCCGTAACATCGTCAACGCCTGTTGGTCTACCTGCCCGCTCGTGACCAGAATCGACTTCACCCCCGCCGCCTTGGCCAGTTGGATGTCATTAGCATGATCACCAACCACATAGGCTTTCCGCAGATCCGCCTGCAATTCGGACACGGCGCGATCCACCATGCCGGTCGCCGGTTTGCGGCAACGGCAGCCGTCGTCGGGGTGGTGGGGGCAGAAATAGATCGCATCAAGGGCAGCATCACTCTGTTCCAACAGGCCCTCCAACCGGGCATGGATGGCTTCCAGATCCTTGAGGGTGAGAAAGCCTCTCCCGACACCGGATTGGTTCGTGACTACCACCAACCGGGCGCCGGCAGACTTGAGGCGCGCCAGGGCCGTGGCCACCCCCGGGAGCAATCTCAAGTCGGAGGCAGACCTCAGGAAGCCGGGATCTTCGTTGAGGGTCCCGTCGCGGTCCAAGAAAATCGTGTACCCGTCAAGCACGCGCGTGGGGTCCAACGTCTCTCTCTGCTTCGCGTCATGTCTGTGGTCACAGGAGAGCCCCGAGCGGCGAGACAGAATCGACAGTCCTGCCTGATATACCTTGTCCACGGTCACGCCGGTCATGCAGCGGTGGTCGATCGGGCATTCTCTCAGCATGCAGGGCGCACAGTCGACAGGGTGCCGGAGGAGCGCATGCTCGGCACCGGATGGTGATGTCGTTCGCCAATCCGTCGGCCCGAAAATCCCAACAACCGGTACCCCCAGGGCCGAGGCAATGTGCATCGGCCCCGTGTCATTGGTGCTGAGCACGGCACACCGTTTAATCACCGCCATCAACTCGCGGATGGTGGTCGCGCCCGAGAGCACCGCAGAAGGCGCGGTCAGACGCGAGGCGATTTCCCGTCCCAACGGTTCCTCCCCTTTGGCGCCAATCACCACCACCGCCGGCCTCCTACCCGCGTCACTGAGCGTGCGGCACAGCCGTTCGGTTGAGTCGGCGAAGCGGTCGGGCAGCCATCG
>DASTFK010000461.1:0-2823 GCA_035719945.1 Nitrospira sp. | reverse complement strand
TCGTCGAAGCCTGCAACCGGCTCAAGGGGGGGAAGCTCGCCAAAGAGAAGCTCAAGATGCAGCTCCAGAAAATCGCGAACTCACGCACCGGCGGCAGCAAAACCGATGAAGCGCTGGGCAAGACAGGCGGCGGTCCGGAAGGGTTGCCCCATTCCATCATCGTCAGCGATGAAGGCATCGAAGGCGAAGTGGCAGCGGCCTCTCAGGTCGAAACGGCCGAGGAGACGGCCGGTCCAGAAGAGAGCGATCTTCTTGGCGCACCCGCCGCACCTCCCGCGCCCAAGTCACAGAAATCAGCCCATAAGTCGACGAGACCTCATCAGAGTCACACGACTAAGTCACGCCGCAAGAGCGATCAGATGGCCTTGTTCGACAAGGCCGCCGACGCCAAATCCGTAAAGAAGGGCGTGGACCGCCCAAAACCGAAGACGGCCCATCGCAAGAAATAGCCACGATGCCGACTAAACAGAAAAAAATGAGTGCAGTGGAGAAGAAACTTGTCGGCATTGCCGACATTGTCGTGACGGCCGCAGAACGGTCGAAGGATCCCACATTTGCCATTCCGATTCGCGCCTTGTCGAACGTCTCGTTCAATGCACGCAAGGGCATGATCGAGATGGGTCACAAGAAGCAAGCCCGATCGTTCTTCAATGTTGGAATGGCCAAGAAATTCATGCAGACCGTGCTGGTGGCGGATGCCCTGTCCGAACTGCAGCGCGCCGATCTCACGACGTCGCTTCGGGAAATCTATTACCGCACGAAACACACGATTCAGGATTCACACGAAAATACCTTCGATACCCAGGACGAATCGGATCCCGTGATCGAAGACCTCGAGGTCTCGCTCGCGGCGTTGCGCGAAGAACTGCACGTGCGCGCGGAAAACAGCGGCAGCATCGTCGGGCCGGTCGTCTTCGGTGACGACGGGGACAGGGTGGACTGTGCGCGCCTGGGCAAAGGAGGCTATTCGGTGCCCTCGATCGTGGAACCGGAGTATCTGGAGATCCGCCGTTGCACCGCCGACTTCTTGCTCTTGGTCGAAAAAGGCACGCAATGGAATCGCTTGTCGGAAGACAAGTTCTGGCGGCGATACAACTGCGTCCTGCTTACAGGAAACGGTCAGCCGCCGAGAGGCGTGAGGCGTCTAGCCCGGCGACTCCATGAAGAACATAAACTGCCCGTCTACGTCTTGGTCGATAACGATCCCTGGGGCTACTATATCTATTCGGTCGTGAAGCAAGGCTCGATCAACCTCGCGTTCGAAAGCCAGCGGATGGCCATTCCGAAAGCCAAGTTCATCGGACTGTCGAGCGCCGATCCCGAGCGATATGAGCTGCCCAGAAACGTAGGCATCAAACTCAACGAGAAAGACATCGCGCGGGCGAAGGAACTGACGAACTACGAATGGTTTCAGAAACCGGCGTGGCAGGCCGAGATCAAGCGGATGCTGACCAGTGGTCTCAAGTATGAACTCGACGCGCTCGCCAATAAGGATTTCCAGTACTTGACTAAGAAGTTTCTTCCCCGAAAGCTGAAGGAAAAAGACTGGCTGGATTAACCCGATCAGCCCTGGACCCACTAGCATCTAGCATCCTTCACCATCGACGAACCGCACGCAGGGGAATCCCCCAGTAGGCAGATCGATGCTGTGGGGATAGCGTGAGATATGGGTCGAATCACACTACTCGTGGTGATGCTGGCCTGTCTCCTGACGCCGGCTCTCGCAGCGGACATCGTTCCCGGTCCGGAATCTCCACCGCCTGAGTCGAGCCAGCCGCCTGCCGAGCAGTCCAAACCCGAGGTGGCTCCCAGCCCGCGTGATCCTGGCATGGTGAAACAGCCGGAAACGATTCCTCACCCTGATTCCGTCGTGACTCCTCCGGAGGTCGATCCAAAGATGGCGATCAATCCAGAGGCGTCACCCCCTCACGCACTCGAACCATCTGAACGCCCGAATCAGGACCAGACGCCCAAGAAGCAATGATCGATGAGGGAACACCCCGACCCGACACGCGACGTCGTCACGCAACCCTTTGACCGTCGAGAGTCGGCAGAGCGGGACGCACTTCCGCTAGTCACGGCCCTGTTGGGATATCAAACCGATCGCAGCCACTCGCGAGTCCGCAACTGGAGTTGATCCGCATTCCCCGCAGCATCAGGCAATTGGAGGCCGCATGGCGACAATCGGACAAGTCATTCCCGACGGCACCTTTCAGGCATTCCACGAA
This sequence comes from Nitrospira sp., assembly GCA_035719945.1. Classification (GTDB taxonomy): domain Bacteria; phylum Nitrospirota; class Nitrospiria; order Nitrospirales; family Nitrospiraceae; genus Nitrospira_C. The sequence goes on along the minus strand of DASTFK010000461.1, from coordinate 595 downwards.
CAGGAGATCCGCCCCATCAAATTGGAGAGCTACCGCGGCCGGTGGGTGGTTCTCGTATTTTACCCCGGTGACTTTACGTTCATTTGTCCCACCGAACTGGAGGAACTTGGCGCCTTGTACGCCGACTTCCAAAAGGTGGGCGCTGAAGTGATCGGTATCAGCACCGATTCGGTTTACGTGCACAAAGCCTGGCACGACACGTCCCCCGCGATCAAAAAGCTGGCGTTTCCGTTGTTGGCCGATCCAGGAGGATTTTTGTCCCAAAAACTGGGCGTGTATCTCTACCGAGAAGGCGTCGCCTTGCGCGGCAGCTTTATCTTCGATCCAGACGGAAAGCTAAGCGCCTACGAAGTCCACTCCAACAACATCGGGCGCAATATGCAAGAGCTTCTGCGCAAGCTCCAGGCGGCGGCCTTCGTGCACGAAAACGGAGGAGTAGAAGTGTGCCCCGCCGGATGGAGGCCAGGAGAACGCACGCTGAGACCGAGCCTCGATTTAGTGGGCAAGTTATAGAGGTCAGAGGTGATGTCACGACGGCACAGAGCATGGACGTTGATGGCGGTATGGTGTCTCATGGTTGCCTTAGGCAGCGCCT
>DASTFK010000460.1:0-9609 GCA_035719945.1 Nitrospira sp. | reverse complement strand
AACTGCTGCGCCGTCTCGGCGTACTTCGACCGTTTCGCCGCTTCGATGATGCGGGCGGCCACCCGTTTGACCGGTTCGATCTCACGAGGGTCTTGCGACTGCTTCATCTTAGGGTCGCTTTTCACCTGATGGTACGCTTGTGCGCCGATTTGCATTTCATCCGACACCGACGTCATGAGGAACTGTGATCGCCCGGTGTAAGGATTTGTCTCGCATCCGCTGACCAAGCCGAGTGGCAGAAGAAGACTCAAGAGCGTCACCGCGCGAACTTGGAATGCACGCATCACCTTCCTCCAGCATCTCGTTTGACCGCCCTCAACTGCTCTGGTACATTACCGCGCCTCAACGACATATTCTACTGGCCAGGGCAACATACTGGCTCTCAGCACCGCTCACACGTCAGTCACGGGATGCCTCCAGACTCCATTGAACGCATCGGAATCGACGAGTCGGGCAAGGGCGATTACTTTGGTCCGCTCGTCGTCGCTGCCGTGTTCGTGGACGCAACGACACAAGACGAACTCGCGCTCATGGCGGTGAGGGACAGCAAGAAAATTTCAGACGGCCGCATCCTCGAACTTGCCCCGGATATCAAGACGATTTGTCCGCACAGCGTGATCGTCATCGGACCCCAGAAATACAACGAGCTCTATGCGAAGATCAAAAACTTGAACCGGCTGCTCGCCTGGGGGCACGCCAAGGCACTTGAAACCCTGCTTGAGCGCGTATCGTGTGAACGTGCCATCTCCGATCAGTTTGGGGATGAACGGCTGATCCTCAATGCCCTTCAAGAAAAAGGACGGAGAATCGTGCTCGAGCAGCGCACCAAAGCGGAATCCGACCTCGCCGTCGCCGCCGCATCGATCGTGGCCCGGGCTGAATTTCTCCTGCGGCTAAAACGTCTCTCGGAGGACGTGGGCACCAACCTTCCGAAAGGAGCCTCGCCCGCCGTGGAGCTGGCAGGCAGGATGGTGGTGAAAAAACACGGCGAGCCACGATTGGCCACGGTGGCGAAGCTCCATTTCAAAACGACGAAAGCCGTCCTCGGGACGTCGGTCGGCTAGAGCTATTGGAGAGTGTTGAAAAGCGGGGACGAAGGGAGAGGGTTAAACCGATTCACCCACTTCGAGATCGGATGGCTTGGATTGATCGTGCGGCCTCTGGCCCGCCTCCACGTCGCCGTCCCAGTACAGCATGCGGTGACAGTAGGGACAGGTGTGGAGATCCTGCGACCGTTTGACTTCGGCGACCAGTTGCGGAGGAATCTGCAGGCGACATCCGGCACACATGCCCCCCTTAATCGCCGCAAGCGGCTGGTCTTTTCTGGCGACCTTCAGTTTGGTGTAGCGGGCCAACAGTCCCGGCTCAACTTTGCCTGAACGATCCCGCTGCTGCGATTCCAGTTCAGCCAGTTCAGCGGACAGGCGGCTCTCGAGTTCATCGAGCACCTGTTTTTCCTTGGTAAAGACTTGCTCAGCGGCTCGCACCTTGTCCTGAGCCTCCTTGGCCGTCTGCTGTAGCTGTTCGATTTTCTCCATCCACGCCAGCACCTTGTCTTCGATTTCAGACTTCTTTTTGTTGGCCATCTGCAATTCGAAAAGATGGGCCTGATACTCCTTGTTGGTCTTGAGCTCAGACAACCTGGCGCGCATTTTATCGGTGTGAGCGTCCTGCGCCTCGACATCCCTCTCATGAGCGCGCCGCTCCTTCACGGAGGCTTCAACCGCGGCGCTCATCTCGTGTAATGATTGTTTCGCCTCACGGAGTGGCGCTTCGACGGCATGAAGACGTTCAGGGATCTTTCGGCGCTGGTCGGTGATCTCCATGATACGGAGATCCAGTTTCTGCAGTTCGATGAGCGGAGACAGGTTCTGGTTCAATGCACTCCCATACCTGAAATCACGAAGGAAGGTTTTGCCTGCCGGTCGCCGGTCCATTGGTGGGCCCACTAGGACTCGAACCTAGGACCAGCTGATTATGAGTCAGCCGCTCTAACCACCTGAGCTATGGGCCCCCGAACGGAACCGCTCAGCCGCCGGTCAGATTACGATCGACCTCGATGAATCCGATTCTAGGCCTGAGCGCGAGACAGAGTCAAATCATTCGACTCACTCTTACAAGGTCTCGACAAAACTGCGGAGCTTTTTGCTCCGGCTCGGATGGCGCAGCTTTCGCAGAGCCTTGGCTTCGATCTGCCGGATGCGTTCGCGGGTGACCTCGAAGTCCTGGCCGACCTCTTCCAGCGTATGGTCGGTCGCTTCACCGATACCGAATCGTTTGCGCAGCACCTTTTCTTCTCTTGGCGTCAGCGTTTCGAGGGCGCTGTTAATTTGTCGCTGCAGATCGTACCGGATCGCCGCTTCCAAGGGAGAAATGGCTTTCTTGTCTTCAATGAAGTCTCCCAGGTGGCTGTCTTCCTCTTCACCAATCGGCGTTTCCAATGAGATCGGTTCCCGTGCGATTTTCAGAATCTTACGCACTTTGTCCAGCGGCAAGTCCATGCGCTCCGCGATCTCCTCAGGAGTCGGTTCGCGACCGAGCTTCTGCACCAAGTGGCGGGACGTCCTGATCAACTTGTTGATCGTTTCGATCATGTGCACAGGAATGCGGATGGTTCTGGCCTGGTCCGCGATGGCGCGTGTGATGGCTTGACGGATCCACCACGTGGCATACGTGCTGAACTTGTACCCGCGCTTGTATTCAAACTTGTCGACCGCCTTCATCAATCCGATATTGCCTTCCTGGATCAGGTCCAGGAACTGCAGGCCGCGGTTCGTGTATTTTTTGGCGATGCTCACGACGAGCCGGAGATTGGCCTCCACGAGCTCGGCCTTCCCGCGCTTGACCTTTTCTTCGGCCACATCCAGGTGTTTGACCGCATCCTTGATTTCTTCCCCTGGGACGAGTGCCTCTTCAGTCTCCAATTGACGGATGCGGCCTTTTGCAGCCTGATACAGTTTCTTGACGTCCAGAAGCGTGTCTTCGGATACGCCCGTTTTTCGCTTAACCGCCTGGAAATCCTTTCGCTCGCGACAGAGCTTCCGCAGCAATTCGGCGCCCGCTTCTCCGCCGATCCCGAGACGCCGCTGACAGCTGACGATCTCCCGCTCAGCGGTGCGGATCTGAATCGCCATCTCCCTGACGCGCTGGACCATCCGGTCCTTGAGCACGCCGTGCAGGTTGACGGCTTCCATCTTGTCCACGACCTGCTCTCGGATCAGATCGATCTGCTTCTTGGTCTTTTTCAGCTTGACGGGATCCTTGGCAGCCTGGCGCGCCTTTTCGTAGAGGCTCTTGAGCGACGTAGACACCTTGCGGACGGTGTTCAGGCCCTCCAGGGTTTTGACGCGCAACTCCTCATAGTCGCGCTCGACTTGCTCTTCCTCAAAGTCCTCTTCCGTTTCCTGAATCGGCACGATTTCGCGGACGTCAATCTTGCCGTTCTTGAGTTGATCCCGCAGCGAGAGGATGAATTCGATCGTCATCGGCATGCCGTAAATGACGAACGCAATGTCCCGCTTTCCTTCTTCGATACGTTTGGCGATTTCGATCTCGCCTTCCCGGCTCAGCAGCGCGACACTGCCCATTTCCTTCAGATAGAGCCTCACCGGATCATCGGTCCGGCTCAAGGCCCCCGGTGTCAGGTCGATCTCCTTTTCACTGTCCTCTCCTGCATCGCCCTCGTCTGCCTCTTCGCTGGGCTCCTCCGGCTCGGCGGTGCTCCGGGGTTTCTGCTGACGTTCGCCTTCAGGCGCATCGACGATCTCGATATCCATTTCACCGAACATCGTCATGATGCTGCCGAACTGTTCTGACGAGACCACCTCTGCCGGCAACGTGCTATTCAGCTCGTCGTAGGTGAGAAAGCCCTTCTCTTTACCGATCGAGATGAGTTTCTTCACTTCCACGAGCAATTCTTGTTTCGCCATACCTACTCCTTCACCAAAGAAAGCGTTCCTGCCGGCCGTCCGGCCTTCTGCGACCGCAATTCGTTGACCTGCTCATTCAAGGCTCGGGCGTCTTCGACCCGTCCCTCCCGCTCGGCCGCCTTGAGTTGACCGATAAGGTCGCGTAAGACGGCTTCCGCGCGCTTGCGATCGATTGTATTGAGACACCCCTGAATGTGTGCGCGAGGATCGTCAAAATGCTCTTCTCGCATGGACAACTCCGTCGCCAGCGAGCCGCACTCCGGATCGTCGACGACGCTATCAAGCACTCTGCGAAGCCCCACTCGTCCGTCCTGCTCGAGATTGGCCAGCGCCCGTTCGACGATCCTCCGGCAGGCCGGAACCGAGAAGGCGTCTGGGCGCAGCTTCCGCACCTCGGAAGGTGACAGCTGTCCGTGCAGCAAGAGATACACCAGATCACGCTCTTCTGGGGTGCCTTTCGAGCAAGGAACCGGCGATGGGACCGCTCTCAGTGCCGCGGGAGCCGGTCGGGATTTGTCCTTCAACGCCGGATACCGATCGATGAGCCGCTGCTGATTAATGCCGAACCGTTCGGCAACGAGACGGATCCGCTCTTCCCGCTCGATGGGGTGTTCGCTCTTCTGCAGGATTTTCAGGATTTCGTCGACGCTGCGGATTCGTCCCTCGATCGTGCTGCCTTCAGCGGTTTTCAAACTATGCTCAAGCGCGAAATCCAACAAGCTGGGGGCCTGTTGCTCGAGACGGGCAAACGCTTCAGGCCCGTCCTTGCGCACATAAGTGTCAGGATCGTCTCCTGCGGGCAATGTCACGACCTTGACCCCGAGTCCGCTGTTCACGAACAGATCCAACCCACGGAGCGCAGCCCTGACGCCTGCAGCGTCCGGGTCGAACAGCAGCACCACCTTGGAAGCAAAGCGCCGCAACACCTGCACATGTTCAGGCGTGAGGGCGGTGCCGAGCGTCGCTACCGTATGGGTGAGGCCGGCCTGATGCAACGCGATTGCATCGAAATAGCCTTCCACGACGATGACCGTCTTCGTGCGGACAATGGCCTCCCGGGCCACATCCAGGGCAAAAAGCGTCTGTCCCTTCTTAAATAAAGGCGTATCGGGCGAGTTCAAATACTTTGGAGTCCCATCTCCCAGCACGCGGCCGCCGAATCCGACCACGCGCTTGCGCAGGTCGGTGATCGTGAACATGACCCTGCCGCGAAAACGGTCGTAATATCCTGTGCCGCTGTCGCGTGCGATGACCAGCCCGGCTGAAGCCAGGTCCTGAGACGTGACGCCCTGCTTCGCAAGGGCTTTGAGCAAGCCGTCCCACTCTACCGGTGCGACTCCGATGCCAAACCGGTCGATCGTGACTTGCTGGATGCCACGTCCGGCCAAATAGGCCCGCGCCTCCGCGCCCACCCGATCGTCGCGAAGATTCTCGTGAAACCATCGCGCCGCCGTCTGATTCACGTGCTCGGTCCGATTGGCTTGTTGGGCCTGAGACCCGGAATCGGCCGTCGGCTCCTGCACTTCGATCCCTACCCTCCGACCGAGATCGCGGACCGTTTCAGGGAAGCTTGCTCCGGTGATCCGAGTCAAAAACGTGAACACATTGCCTCCGGCACCGCAGCCGAAACAATGAAAGATCTGCCGGCTCGGGCTCACCGTGAACGACGGACTCTTTTCCTGGTGAAAGGGGCACAGCCCCTTCAGATTCTGTCCGGCGCGGGTCAAACTGACATGTTGCCCAACGAGGTCTACGATATCGATCCGGTCTCTGATCTGATTGATAACCTCTTCGGAAATCAGGCCTCGACCCATGGGAGACGCAGCTCCTCACCTCACCGAAACAGGTGGATCGGTGCTCGTAAGTGATCGAAAAAAATGGACCGGTCAGGTTAACAGACACAAAGGAAATCTGTCAACGCAAGGTGTGCGAGCACAGAGAGATGCAATGTCCCATTACCCGGGCGGCCAGCGCATGTGCCGGCCACCCAAGACATGGAGATGGAGATGGAATACCGTTTGGCCGGCGTCGCGTCCGGTGTTCGTGACGATCCGATAGCCGGACTCCGCCAACCCCTTTTGTTTCGCCACGTTGGTACAGGTCATCAAGAGATGAGCCAGGAGGTCGGAGTCCTGATCGTGGCAATCCTGCACCGCTGCCACATGCTTTTTGGGAATGATGAGCGTATGGACAGGCGCCTGCGGGTTGATATCGTCGAAGGCCAACGTGCGATCGTCCTCGTGCACGATCTTGGCCGGGATCGCCTTCTGAACAATTTTGCAAAATAGACAATCGGTCATGGCTTGCCCTCAGGTGGGCTTTCGCAGCCCGGATTTGCCGTATCGCGTACCCAGCTCCTGATAGACCTCATGGAGAGAGACGTCGTGATAACCCAAGACCATCAAGGTGTGAAACAGAAGGTCCGCCACCTCGTAGACAATCTCTGCTCTCTTGCCTCCCTTCGCGGCAATCAGGACTTCGCCAGCTTCTTCCGCAACCTTTTTCAAAATCTTGTCATGACCGCTTTCGAAGAGCTTGCTCGTGTAGGACCCCGGCTGTGGAGCGGCCTTGCGGGCAGCAATGACCCGGAGCACGCTGTCGAGAATTCCGCCCTGTGCCTCCGGAGATTTCTCGTTGGAGTCGTGACCGGCCTCGTTCACCTTGGAGAAAAAGCAAGCGCGTTCGCCAGTGTGGCAGGTGGGCCCGGTAGGCTGCGCCTTCACGAGGATCGTATCGCGATCACAGTCGATGAACAGGTCCTTGACCAGGAGTTTGTGACCCGACGTTTCGCCCTTTTCCCAGAGTTTCTGTCTCGATCGGCTCCAGAAGTGCACTGACTTGGTCGCCAGGGTTCGGGCCACTGCCTCTTGGTTCATATACCCGAGCATGAGGACGGTCCCGTCCAGCCAGTCCTGGATGACGGCTGGCAGTAGACCCTGCTCGTTGAGCTTCAGCTCGCGATCGGCCATCACGTCACCTGTCCAGCCGGCTCCTGCCGTACCGGGACCCCTCGATCCCGCAGATAGGCCTTCGCCTGAGGAATCGTATAGCTTCGAAAATGAAAAATCGAGGCGGCCAGCACGGCATCCGCCTTTCCCGTGACCAAGCCGTCGTACAAGTGCTCCAACGTTCCCACGCCGCCCGATGCAATCACCGGAATGGACACCCGCTCCGCCACTGCCGCCGTCAGGTCGAGGTCATACCCCCGCTGTCGGCCATCTTCGTCCATGCTCGTCAAGAGAATCTCCCCTGCGCCATACTGCTCCATCTGATGAGCCCATTCCACCGCGTTGATGCCGGTCGGCTTCCTACCGCCGTGCGTAAAGACTTCCCACTGATGGGGTAGCGCTGCCCGCTTGGCGTCGATGGCCACGACGATGCACTGCGTGCCAAACCGCTCAGCGGCCTCCTTCACAAACTGCGGCCGCTCGACGGCAGCTGTGTTGATGCTCACCTTGTCTGCCCCCGCATTGAGCAGGTTGCGGATATCGTCGAGCGTGCGGACTCCCCCGCCCACGGTCACCGGCATGAAGACACTCGCAGCGGTGCGTTCGACCACGTCGATGATCGTCTTCCGGTTTTCGTGCGACGCGGTGATGTCGAGAAAACAGAGCTCATCCGCGCCTTCGCGATCATAAACCATCGCCGCTTCGACAGGATCCCCCGCATCCCGAAGATTGACGAAGCTGACGCCCTTGACCACCCGGCCGTCTTTCACATCAAGACAGGGAATGATGCGCTTGGTCAACATGTCGATTTTGAGGTCTGTCGTTAGCGCAGGGCGGCAAGTGCGGCGCGATAATCCAGCTTTCCATCGTAGAGCGCCTTGCCCACGATCGCTCCCACGACCTGTGGTCCCAGAGAGCGCACGGCCTGTAAATCTTCAATGCGGGAGATCCCTCCGGAGGCAATGACGGGGAACGGGGAATAGGCCGCAATTTCCCTGAGCGCAGACAGATTCGGCCCGCCCAGCATTCCATCCCGTGCGATGTCGGTATAGATGACGGCCCCGACCGGATAGCCGGAGAGTTCCTTGAGCAAATCGATGGCGGTGGTCTCAGACACCGACGTCCATCCTTTTACAGCAACGTTGCCGTCCCGAGCATCCAGCCCGAGCAGGATTCGCCTCGGAAATTCGCGGCAGGCCTCGTCGAGCAATGTTCGGTCGGTCAAAGCTGCCGTGCCAAGCACGATGCGGGAGACGCCGGCTTCGAGATATCGCCGGACCGTCGAAAGAGTGCGTATCCCACCGCCGACTTGGACCTCGACCCCCACGGCCTTTCGCACGGCTTCAATGTGAGGAAAATTCTTCGGCTCTCCCTCCACGGCGCCGTTGAGATCAACCAGATGAATCATGCGCGCGCCGGCTTCTTCCCACCGTCGGGCCATCGACGCGACGTCGTCGGAATACACCGTTTCCGCAGCCATATCGCCTTGACGCAATCGGACGCACCGCCCGTCTTTCACATCGATGGCCGGAATGACCATCATGGCTCACTCTCCTTCGGGGCTGCCGAATGGAAACGTTTTCAACACCTGGTCAGCGCCATACTGGGCCAATTCTTCGGCCGTCACAAACACTCCCCCATGCTGAACGAATCCCAGAAAATCCTGCGTCATCGGCTTCTGCCGTTCATAGTAGTTGCCGACCCAGAGCACTTGGCCGTCCGGCGCGACCGCCTTCACTTCAAATCCGACCGTCGCGGGAGGACTCGCTCCCAGCTTGCCGCCCGATCGCTCCTGATACACCAGGACCTGTCCAATCAAGGCGGCGTCGGCCTTGAGTTTAACAGCGAGGTCTGCGGCCTGGCGTTCTGGCGTGGCCTTCGTGGTCTCGTCCGCCGGTTGGATGGAAACCTTGGCGGCAACGGCTTGGGCGGGAGGAAGCACTAGGACTCCAGGGCGGTTTTTCAGCCTCGTCCAAAACAGCTGCGTCACCTTCTCGGCCGCATAGGCCGGCACCGTTGTGGTCTGCTTCCATTGGCCCTCGACGCTGGGAGGTACGCCCAGCGAGATATCAGAGCCCTTCACGCTTTGCGGTGCGGACAGATACATATCAGCCGGATCCCGCATTTGCGGTGTCCCCAAGCTCGTAAACGGAATCAAGGCGACGGTCCGTATCTGATAGCGGGGCAACTCCTTTGAGGTCTGCGTCGTCACCTTGGGGCCGCTGCATGCGATCCCGCCCAGCAACAGTGACGCAATCGCCAGCGCACAAAACCAGCCTTGGTCCCACGCACGGTTATCCACGCCATGCTCCAAAATTCTTGATCAACCGCAAACCCACGGATTGGCTCTTTTCCGGATGGAACTGGCAGGCGACGATATTATCCTTCCAGATCGTCGACACAAACGGCACGCCGTAGGTCGTGGTGGTGGCAGCCACGACAGGGTCGGCCGGATCGACGAAATAGGAATGAACAAAATACCAATCGGAGCCGTTCGGGATATCCCCGAAGAGCGGACAGTCTCGCTGGACGTGGACTTGGTTCCAGCCCATGTGAGGAATCTTCAGCGCGGGGTCGCGCGCGAACCTCCTGACTTTCCCGGGGATGATGTTCAATCCCTTGTGAACGCCGAACTCCTCGCTTTCAGTGAAGAGGAGCTGCAAACCCAGACAGATGCCCAAAACCGGCTTCCCCGAATGAATCGTGGAGCGAATCGATTCGACCAGGTCGAA
>DASTFK010000459.1:0-3452 GCA_035719945.1 Nitrospira sp. | reverse complement strand
CTATCGATCGGCAGGAACCGAATCCGCTTCAGCCAATCCCAACGTCGTAGTTGTGCAGAGGTCGTCCAGAGCTGCTGCGCCTGCTTTTGCGCAAACGCCGCTTCTCGAACGGCGATGATGTAGTCACGAGGACGATCAAACGCGATGCAGGTGGCGATGACGGCATCCCCATTGTGGATCAACACCTGGTTTGCCTGCGCCACGAGACGACCGATCTCGCGATCGTGCTCGGCCACATCTTCCAGATAATCGGCCACGAATGGTTGAGCGGCCAATTCGTCGATGGGTGTCTCGTCGTCCGGATAGAGCAAGACCGCTCCATACGCCTGCTCGGGTGTGATGGGCGGCATACCCTCGGCAAACACCGATCGCCAGTCAACAGGACTGAACGGCAGAGATGCCATGGGGCTGGGATCGCCGTTGACAATCGGTGGCAAGGATGTCGGGAGCATCGTTTCCGCGTCGCGATCGTTAAGCACAATCCGCCCGTTAACGGCTTGAGCGGCCCGGTCGCATGGAAGGAACGCTCGGCCCTTTGGATTCACGAAAGACAACCCCGCAGCGTCTTCGGCAACCGTCACCTTTTGGAGTTCATGACCTTGAATCGTCAGGGAGATGCCTGCGGAACGGTCGAAATAACGGGTGGGCGGAGCCGGTGATGGAAGCCACTGCACCTGATAGGCCTTGGCGGGATCCATGAACAGAGACAGCGCGTCCTTCCCCTGCGGCGCCTGGGGGACAAAGAAACTCTTGAAGAGACGAAAAGCGGCCTCGGAAGGATAGGCAGGAATGCCCCGGTACCGCAGCGTCAATGGATCACGCCGGCCCTCATTCTGGTCGTCATACAGCCCGCGGATCAATTCAAATGCGGCAGACCCCGTTCCGGGGAGCAAGGATTTGAAGAGTTCGACCACCGGCAGGAAATCCACGGAGGCCCAGTGCATCGCCCCCATGCATGACATGAAACGGGCTCGGTCGAAATTTCCGTGCTCGAGCACATACCAGGCATCTTTGCGATGACGGATTGTGGCCATTCCCGTCCGGCTGATGGACAAATCCTCGTCGCGATAGAACCAGCGGACTTCATCCAGCGGCACTCGTAAGGCCTGCGCGGCCATCGCGCGAAGATCATCGGCGGTGAGCCGTTGCCAACCGGGCTTCGTCGCAAGATTCAGAGTCGTCTCGTTGACGAGTCCGGAGGGTTTGAGGCCAACCCACGCGCCCCAATCCAACTTGATCCTGGCACGGACGAGTACCGTCTCCCCCTTGTGATCGACACCCCATTCACACTCGTGCAGCGCATTGCCGGAAGGATCCGTCGCCAGAATGCGTCGCCCGTCGGGCCGATAAAACACCAGATGGCCCGTGGCCTGGCGGACCATTCGCCCGTCTCCGGCTTCCAGGCGTGTTTTGAAGAGGAGATTCTCGGGAAACGTTAAGTGTCCGGGCGTCGAGAGGGCCGTGACGACGGGATCGGCTGGCATTACGGACATGGTACTACGAAGGCAGAGTCTTGACGGACGGCGTCTATCAATCGAGGACCTCCGGCGGGTGACGGTGGGCGAAGTGAACCGGCCGGCAGTTTCGGCATCTCGCTATTCGCGGAGTTGACCGCTTCCCAAGACGATGAATTTCGAGCAGGTGAGTTCTTCCAATCCCATCGGCCCGCGCGCATGAATGCGGGAGGTGCTGATGCCAATTTCGGCGCCCAACCCGAACTGGTAGCCGTCATTGAGTCTGGTCGAGGCATTGACTAGAACGGCGCTCGCATCCACCTCGCGAAGGAAGCGCATCGCTTTCTTGTAATCCGCCGTCACGATCGCTTCCGTGTGTCGGGAACCGTAGCGCCCGATGTGCTCCATCGCTTCGTCGATGTTCTTCACGACCTTGACCGCGAGCACCAAATCCAGAAACTCTTTGCCATAGTCGCCTTCGCTGGCGGGCTTCGTGGTGGACGATAAGGCGCAGGTTTTCTGACATCCGCGCACTTCGACCTTGGCCGCGACCAGCTTGTCGATGAGTCCGGCCAGCCAGGTTCTTGCGATACTTTGATGCACCAACAGCGTCTCCATGGCATTACAGGTGGACGGCCGCTGGATCTTCGCGTTCAGACAGATCTGCTCCGCCATGGCGGGGTCTGCGTCGTCATCCACATAGACATGGCAAACGCCGGCGTCGTGCTTGATCACCGGAATCGTTGCATGCTCTGAGACCAGCCGCATCAACGACTCACCGCCGCGAGGGATAATAAGATCGATCCACCTGTCCTGTTTGAGGAGCACAGGCACCAGTTCGCGGTCAGGCCTGTCTACAAACGTGACCACACCTGCGGGCATCCCGCATTTCTCCGCCGCCTCCGAGAGTACTTGGGCGATGGCCTGGTTGGAGCGAATGGCCTCGCTGCCGCCCCGCAGGACACAAGCATTGCCGGACTTGAGGCACAAGGCCGCCGAGTCCGCCGTGACGTTAGGACGGGACTCATAGATGATGCCGATGACCCCGATGGGTACGCGCACCCGACCGACCTGCATCCCGTTTGGACGTGTCCACATCTTCGGCATCTCACCGAGGGGATCGGGCAGCTTGGCCACCTCTCGAATGCCAGCGGCCATTTCGGCGATCCTAGCTTCAGTAAGCCGCAGCCGATCGGCCATGGCCTTTCTCTCTGGAGCAGCGCCAAATGCCTCAATGTCCTCTGTGTTGGCGGCAAGCAACGTGTCCGTCTGGCCTTCCAACGCATCGGCCATGGCGAGAAGGGCTTGATTCTTGAGCGAGGTGGACAGCGTCGCCAAGCGATTGGCCGCCTGTCTCGCACGCGTAACCAGCGCTTCAACATATTCGGGAATCGACTGTGATGGCGCTTCCGTCGTGTCTTCGGATGAAGCGCCCTCCGGCGAAAGACCGGCACGGCTGCTCTGCTCGGACATCAATCTATACTCCTTAGTGGAGGCGTTGGGGTGTTACAGGATACAGCGGTGATTTCGGGAGGGTCAAGGCGTGGCGGCGCCCGTCAGGGAGCCGACTGGTGAGCTAGGGCGGCCTTGAAATAAGTGATTGTACGGGCGAGCGCATCTTCGAGCGCGACTTGCGGCTCCCATTTCAGCAGCGCCTTTGCCCGACTGATGTCCGGCCGGCGCACCTTGGGATCGTCCAGCGGAAGCGGATGAAAGCTTATGTCACTGGATGAACCGGTCAGCTTGAGGACCAGTCGGGCAATCTCGATCACCGTTAATTCTCTAGGGTTTCCAATGTTGACGGGATCGTGGACACTCGGTTCATCGTGGTCCTTGGCACGGCTAAACAAAAATTTCTTGTCCTTCCGTTCCTCCACCGTCTTGTCCGAACCGACCAGCAGCAGACCGACGATGCCGCGGACTAGGTCGTCGACGTAACAGAAGCTCCTCGTCTGTTGACCTTCGCCGAACACGCTCAGCGGCTTCCCTTGCAGCGCC